>CBDCAV010000002.1:0-21186 GCA_965214045.1 Candidatus Poribacteria bacterium | reverse complement strand
GAACCGCAGGAAACACCCAACCGCAGAGACAGCAGGAATAACGGGAATACAGAACACAGGGCAAAGGTTAAAAGTGTCTTACAACGCAATCTGAACACCTTTTATTTTAATTAGTTGACAAAAATAACGAAAATTAAGATAATACAGAATACGTCTAAACAATTAGCAAACATGGGTACCCTTTTACTAAAATTACATTTTAGCTAATTGCTTTAGACGGCAGGGGTACCCGTTCCTTTTAACTGGACGGATACCAAAACCGATAACGCCACAGCAACGTGGCACAACCTATATAGGAAACATTATCATGAAAAAACTTTACTGGGGAATTGGAATATTCCTTTTACTTGTAATCACTGGAACAACATTTAAGGTGATTCAAGATCAAAGAGAACTCGCAGAACTGAAAAGAAACGCAGCAATCGCAGACGAACTTTTGCATGGATTGATAGAGAAAACCAACCAGCAAAAGAACAGGGCATATATCAATACATTCGCATGACACAACCACTACCAACCAAACCGAGACCAATATTGAACCTGTACAACCAGCACAGATAAACACGGATATTTTAGAGAATACCAATTCAAAACGGATACCGATCATATCAACCGAAATCACAGAACATTTAGCAGAACGTCCATTAGGATTAGACAGCCGATAGATTATGATAGCATTCCAGGAATACCAACATTAGAAGAATTAACCACAACTTACAAATTAAGAATGTTAGTTGATCAACCGACGGTGCAGAATCACGCACAACCGACATACCGCGACGATCCGATTATGACACCTATGAAGAATACGTCAAGGCAAACACAGCACTTATGAAGTATTCACGCCACCGTGCAACCAAAAGTACCTTGAAATGACAAACAGCAACAATCAATAAAAGGAATCTATCATGCATAAATCTAAAGTTTATCTGAATCTATTACTACCTTTATTATTCATTCTTACAATTCCAAATTCTGTATTCAGTAATCCAACTACATTAAATCCATACCAAACATGGCAACTCACCTGAAAAACGGATTAGACAACGCCATCAATCAGACTTATTAGCGATCATGTCTGCAAGAGACGATGCAACATATCGTTTGGACAGACAACCGCGAAGGCACATCAGAGACACATACGAAGATCGGGGCATTAAGTGGTGTATCAAAAAGACCCATACAGTGCATTAGCAACCGCAATCAGTGCAACCGCGATCTTATGGTTAGACAAAGTTTCAGAGGACATCACAGCAACAGAGGGACTCAAAAACGGAATTGAGGAACACTCAAAAAACAATTAAACGCCTGCAAGGCAAGAGCACGCGCCAGAGACCACGCACATGACAAATACGTAGAATGGTTTTGGCAACACAATTGTCACTGGAAGTGGACCGCAACCACAAGGCAAAATCTATTCAAATACCATGCCGTACATTTTTCATACACCTGCGGAGGTTGTCAGGAAACATCAGAATACCCAGAAGAACAGTCGCACAGCTTTGCTACAAAGACCGAAACAGCCCCGCAGGTTGTGGAAGAATCCTACTATACTTGCATCGCAGGGGAATCCATCATGTACAGATCACACCGACAACATGCGTCGCACCAATAGAATATTATGCACAAACATTTACAAGAGATTTCAGATGGACAGACGACAATACATGCATCTGAGGAAGTATATCTATTTACTGTTAAATGCAGGGCAAACTTTAGAATGTGTAACCCAAATAAAGGAAGACATCATACTAAAATAGTGGTACGCATCTATAAGGACGAGAGGGGACACACAAGATATAGACGCACGTCCCATAAAAACCCGAAATTACACAGAGACTTTAACGATTTCCTGGTGAGTAACAGCTATTTTCAGAACATCTTTACAGACAGGTAACCGAGTCGGTTATCTGTCTGTTTTATTTTAACTTGACAAGAAAGGGGGGAATTGTATAAACTGATAGGAATTCGTTTAATAGTTTCAAAAAATTGAAAGGGGGCAGTGGAAAACCACCACACCCCCATTAAACCAAAGAAAAGGATAACACACATTCAATAACATTGTCAAATTAAAAATGTTAGAAAATGTACGTTATCCTTTTCTTTGTTAAAAGGACAATCCAATGCATACAAAAGCAATTGATCCAGGATCTAATTGGACACACCGACAATTCATGCCAGTATTTAGAAGCACCCGAATTGCCAGAGATCACGGAACATAACGTTCCACTTTTGGACAGTCCAGTGCATTATCAGAGTTACGACTCGGCAACCTTAAAAACGTTGAAGCTCTTTTATTGACGGTATTAAATTATCGTAGTAATTGGGATAGTGGAAAGACGTGGAAATCATCGTTAAAGACACTTTCAAAGTTAACGGGATTATCCATCAGATACATAAGGGACACGTTATCCAGTCTTACAGATACGGATTGGATACAACGTATAGCAACGGGAACGAATACCGGCAGCAGATACCGAGTAACACATCACAACTGCAGCTATTCCGATATACCCACCGACAAGAACGGTAATCAGTTAAAATGTGCTATACCACAGGGCAAAGGCGGAATCCTTGAAAGATTGTTTAACGGGGATATATCATGGAAAGCCGCGCTAATATGGATACTTCTTAAGTTACATTCTGATTGGAAAACAGGTATAACGCTATCATTGAGTATTGAGACGATACGTCAATGGGTTCGCATGAGTCCGCAGACAGTTTCAAATTGTATCCAAGAATTACAACAGGCAGGACTTTTAAAACGTCTCTCGAAGAAAAATGAGACGGGGAAATATCAGTTATACCCAAAACCGAATGCAAAGCCGACACCTGTGCATCGTAGACGGAAACGTAAAGAACAGAAACGTGACAACCGCGACATGAAGATAGACGGGAATTGGCGTTTATCTTTCAACCAGTTATGGCGTGTGAATGTAGAAACGTGTGAGATACAAACACGTAGATCACGGGGCAAAGGTCTATGGCGTAATCTCACATTAGGAGACAGCATACCCAAAGCAATCCAACGTGATTTTGATTTATGCACACAAGCCTATCATAATTTACAAACGGAACTGCAAGAGGAATTAGAAACCGACTCCAGCGTTACCGATACCGCACAGAGCGTTACCGATACCGCACAGAGCGTTACCGATACCGCACAGGGCATATTTTCAACCCTGTTCCAACGCAGTCATAGCAAGGGTTGACAAACACAGCGATTTTGTGTACCGCGAAGTATATCATAAAACTTTAAGGTACCCAAGACGCGGACGTTGTGAATTTTCAACAAGAATCGCAGCAGAACAACCCAACTTGAGACGAAAACGGTAATAAAAGAGAGTCAGTAAGGTATTGAAAGAGAGATTTTTTTCTCTCAATTGATACTTTATTGCATCTTCACGTCCAGAGACACCACCAACACAGTCAGGATAAGGACTCACAGGATATTACAGACTCACAGAATATTAACAAATCATGAACCCCTACGGTTAAGGGATAGTGTCATTTAGACACAATTAACCAAGACGAAATTTGCACAGCACCGATAAACCCTTACCGTTATCATAACAAAATAAAAAAGTTGCAAATAAAAGTATTAGTGTCAAGCATTAACATTTATCTTTACTGATAGTTAACTTGTTATGATTTTAGCAAACAGGTATAAACCCAGTTGGACAAGGTAAAGAGTGCTTGTAAGATTTGCTTCGCAACCGCTGCGCTATCTTACAAGTGCTATCGGTTCACAATAGCAAAGCCCAGCGAACCGATACCGTTATTTACTGATAACTGCTATATATCTAATATGGATTATAAAAACAGGTTGATATATCCTATATTCACGTGTTATAAATATCACATACATATCAACCACAGGGGAATATCATGGCACGACAGCGTAAATTAACACTGATTCAGATAGAACAGGCAGCACAGGACAAACGACAGGGCATGAGCTGGAAAGGATTATCATTGAAATATCACGTAGCGATCAACACCATTCGGAAAGCATTATCAGAATATTCACGGGAATTCACACCGATCAACCGACTCAAAAGGTCAGAACTGGAAGAACGACTCCGCCAAGCCGAAAGCGAAATCCAAAAGATCAAGGCACAACTAAAAAAGCGTTTTAACTTACACATCTGAAAACAACCACCGGGAGAAACAAAAATCTTTACAGAGAACCGCAGGAAACACCCAACCGCAGAGACAGCAGGAATAACGGGAATACAGAACACAGGGCAAAGGTTAAAAGTGTCTTACAACGCAATCTGAACACCTTTTATTTTAATTAGTTGACAAAAATAACGAAAATTAAGATAATACAGAATACGTCTAAACAATTAGCAAACATGGGTACCCTTTTACTAAAATTACATTTTAGCTAATTGCTTTAGACGGCAGGGGTACCCGTTCCTTTTAACTGGACGGATACCAAAACCGATAACGCCACAGCACGTGGCACAACCTATATAGGAAACATTATCATGAAAAAACTTTACTGGGGAATTGGAATATTCCTTTTACTTGTAATCACTGGAACAACATTTAAGGTGATTCAAGATCAAAGAGAACTCGCAGAACTGAAAAGAAACGCAGCAATCGCAGACGAACTTTTGCATGGATTGATAGAGAAAAAAGCAAAAGAACAGAATATATCAATACATTCGCATGACCAACCAACCAACCAAACCGAGAAATTAACCTTACAACCAGCACAGATAAACACGGATATTTTAGAGAATACCAATTCATCGGATACTATCATATCAACCGAAATCACAGAACAAGCAGAACGTCCATTAGGATTAGATCCGATAGATTATGATAGCATTCCAGGAATACCAACATTAGAAGAATTAACCACAACTTACAAATTAAGAATGTTAGTTGATCCCGACGGTGCAGAATCACGCACAACCGACATACCGCGACGATCCGATTATGACACCTATGAAGAATACGTCAAGGCAAACACAGCACTTATGAAGTATTCACGCCACCGTGCAAAAAAGTACCTTGAAATGACAAACAGCAACAATCAATAAAAGGAATCTATCATGCATAAATCTAAAGTTTATCTGAATCTATTACTACCTTTATTATTCATTCTTACAATTCCAAATTCTGTATTCAGTAATCCAACTACATTAAATCCATACCAAACATGGCAACTCACAGAAAAACGATTAGACAACGCCATCAATCACTTATTAGCGATCATGTCTGCAAGAGACGATGCACATATCGTTTGGACAGACAACCGCGAAGACATCAGAGACACAAAGATCGGGGCATTAAGTGGTGTTCAAAAAGACCCATACAGTGCATTAGCAACCGCAATCAGTGCAACCGCGATCTTATGGTTAGACATTTCAGAGGACATCACAGCAACAGAGGGACTCAAAAACGGAATTGAGGCACTCAAAAAACAATTAAACGCCTGCAAGGCAAGAGCACGCGCCAGAGACCACGCACATGACAAATACGTAGAATGGTTTTGGCAACACAATTCACCAAGTGGACCGCAACCACAAGGCAAAATCTATTCAATACCAGCCGTACATTTTTATACATACACCTGCGGAGGTTGTCAGGAAACATCAGAATACCCAGAAGAACATCGCACACTTTGCTACAAAGACAACAGCCCCGCAGGTTGTGGAAGAACCTACTATACTTGCATCGCAGGGGAATCCTCTGTACATCAACCGACAACATGCGTCGCACCAATAGAATATTATGCACAAACATTTACAAGAGACAGATGGACAGACGAAATACATGCATCTGAGGAAGTATATCTATTTACTGTTAAATGCAGGGCAAACTTTAGAATGTGTAACCCAAATAAAGGAAGACATCATACTAAAATAGTGGTACGCATCTATAAGGACGAGAGGGGACACACAAGATATAGACGCACGTCCCATAAAAACCCGAAATTACACAGAGACTTTAAATTTCCTGGTGAGTAACCTATTTTCAGAACATCTTTACAGACAGGTAACCGAGTCGGTTATCTGTCTGTTTTATTTTAACTTGACAAGAAAGGGGGGAATTGTATAAACTGATAGGAATTCGTTTAATAGTTTCAAAAAATTGAAAGGGGGCAGTGGAAAACCACCACACCCCCATTAAACCAAAGAAAAGGATAACACACATTCAATAACATTGTCAAATTAAAAATGTTAGAAAATGTACGTTATCCTTTTCTTTGTTAAAAGGACAATCCAATGCATACAAAAGCAATTGATCCAGGATTAATTGGACACACCGACAATTCATGCCAGTATTTAGAAGCACCCGAATTGCCAGAGATCACGGAACATAACGTTCCACAATCAACAGCGGAAAGCACGTTCCAGTTACCTTTTGGACAGTCCAGTGCATTATCAGAGTTACGACTCGGCAACCTTAAAAACGTTGAAGCTCTTTTATTGACGGTATTAAATTATCGTAGTAATTGGGATAGTGGAAAGACGTGGAAATCATCGTTAAAGACACTTTCAAAGTTAACGGGATTATCCATCAGATACATAAGGGACACGTTATCCAGTCTTACAGATACGGATTGGATACAACGTATAGCAACGGGAACGAATACCGGCAGCAGATACCGAGTAACACATCACAACTGCAGCTATTCCGATATACCCACCGACAAGAACGGTAATCAGTTAAAATGTGCTATACCACAGGGCAAAGGCGGAATCCTTGAAAGATTGTTTAACGGGGATATATCATGGAAAGCCGCGCTAATATGGATACTTCTTAAGTTACATTCTGATTGGAAAACAGGTATAACGCTATCATTGAGTATTGAGACGATACGTCAATGGGTTCGCATGAGTCCGCAGACAGTTTCAAATTGTATCCAAGAATTACAACAGGCAGGACTTTTAAAACGTCTCTCGAAGAAAAATGAGACGGGGAAATATCAGTTATACCCAAAACCGAATGCAAAGCCGACACCTGTGCATCGTAGACGGAAACGTAAAGAACAGAAACGTGACAACCGCGACATGAAGATAGACGGGAATTGGCGTTTATCTTTCAACCAGTTATGGCGTGTGAATGTAGAAACGTGTGAGATACAAACACGTAGATCACGGGGCAAAGGTCTATGGCGTAATCTCACATTAGGAGACAGCATACCCAAAGCAATCCAACGTGATTTTGATTTATGCACACAAGCCTATCATAATTTACAAACGGAACTGCAAGAGGAATTAGAAACCGACTCCAGCGTTACCGATACCGCACAGAGCGTTACCGATACCGCACAGAGCGTTACCGATACCGCACAGGGCATATTTTCAACCCTGTTCCAACGCAGTCATAGCAAGGGTTGACAAACACAGCGATTTTGTGTACCGCGAAGTATATCATAAAACTTTAAGGTACCCAAGACGCGGACGTTGTGAATTTTCAACAAGAATCGCAGCAGAACAACCCAACTTGAGACGAAAACGGTAATAAAAGAGAGTCAGTAAGGTATTGAAAGAGAGATTTTTTTCTCTCAATTGATACTTTATTGCATCTTCACGTCCAGAGACACCACCAACACAGTCAGGATAAGGACTCACAGGATATTACAGACTCACAGAATATTAACAAATCATGAACCCCTACGGTTAAGGGATAGTGTCATTTAGACACAATTAACCAAGACGAAATTTGCACAGCACCGATAAACCCTTACCGTTATCATAACAAAATAAAAAAGTTGCAAATAAAAGTATTAGTGTCAAGCATTAACATTTATCTTTACTGATAGTTAACTTGTTATGATTTTAGCAAACAGGTATAAACCCAGTTGGACAAGGTAAAGAGTGCTTGTAAGATTTGCTTCGCAACCGCTGCGCTATCTTACAAGTGCTATCGGTTCACAATAGCAAAGCCCAGCGAACCGATACCGTTATTTACTGATAACTGCTATATATCTAATATGGATTATAAAAACAGGTTGATATATCCTATATTCACGTGTTATAAATATCACATACATATCAACCACAGGGGAATATCATGGCACGACAGCGTAAATTAACACTGATTCAGATAGAACAGGCAGCACAGGACAAACGACAGGGCATGAGCTGGAAAGGATTATCATTGAAATATCACGTAGCGATCAACACCATTCGGAAAGCATTATCAGAATATTCACGGGAATTCACACCGATCAACCGACTCAAAAGGTCAGAACTGGAAGAACGACTCCGCCAAGCCGAAAGCGAAATCCAAAAGATCAAGGCACAACTAAAAAAGCGTTTTAACTTACACATCTGAAAACAACCACCGGGAGAAACAAAAATCTTTACAGAGAACCGCAGGAAACACCCAACCGCAGAGACAGCAGGAATAACGGGAATACAGAACACAGGGCAAAGGTTAAAAGTGTCTTACAACGCAATCTGAACACCTTTTATTTTAATTAGTTGACAAAAATAACGAAAATTAAGATAATACAGAATACGTCTAAACAATTAGCAAACATGGGTACCCTTTTACTAAAATTACATTTTAGCTAATTGCTTTAGACGGCAGGGGTACCCGTTCCTTTTAACTGGACGGATACCAAAACCGATAACGCCACAGCACGTGGCACAACCTATATAGGAAACATTATCATGAAAAAACTTTACTGGGGAATTGGAATATTCCTTTTACTTGTAATCACTGGAACAACATTTAAGGTGATTCAAGATCAAAGAGAACTCGCAGAACTGAAAAGAAAGCAGCAATCGCAGACGAACTTTTGCATGGATTGATAGAGAAAAAAGCAAAAGAACAGAATATATCAATACATTCGCATGACCAACCAACCAACCAAACCGAGAAATTAACCTTACAACCAGCACAGATAAACACGGATATTTTAGAGAATACCAATTCATCGGATACTATCATATCAACCGAAATCACAGAACAAGCAGAACGTCCATTAGGATTAGATCCGATAGATTATGATAGCATTCCAGGAATACCAACATTAGAAGAATTAACCACAACTTACAAATTAAGAATGTTAGTTGATCCCGACGGTGCAGAATCACGCACAACCGACATACCGCGACGATCCGATTATGACACCTATGAAGAATACGTCAAGGCAAACACAGCACTTATGAAGTATTCACGCCACCGTGCAAAAAAGTACCTTGAAATGACAAACAGCAACAATCAATAAAAGGAATCTATCATGCATAAATCTAAAGTTTATCTGAATCTATTACTACCTTTATTATTCATTCTTACAATTCCAAATTCTGTATTCAGTAATCCAACTACATTAAATCCATACCAAACATGGCAACTCACAGAAAAACGATTAGACAACGCCATCAATCACTTATTAGCGATCATGTCTGCAAGAGACGATGCACATATCGTTTGGACAGACAACCGCGAAGACATCAGAGACACAAAGATCGGGGCATTAAGTGGTGTTCAAAAAGACCCATACAGTGCATTAGCAACCGCAATCAGTGCAACCGCGATCTTATGGTTAGACATTTCAGAGGACATCACAGCAACAGAGGGACTCAAAAACGGAATTGAGGCACTCAAAAAACAATTAAACGCCTGCAAGGCAAGAGCACGCGCCAGAGACCACGCACATGACAAATACGTAGAATGGTTTTGGCAACACAATTCACCAAGTGGACCGCAACCACAAGGCAAAATCTATTCAATACCAGCCGTACATTTTTATACATACACCTGCGGAGGTTGTCAGGAAACATCAGAATACCCAGAAGAACACGCACGGGGGAGCTACAAAGACAACAAACCCGCAGGTTGTGGAAGAATACTATACTTGCAACAGCAGGGGAATCACACATCAACCGAACATGCGTCGCACCAATAGAAATGCACAAACATTTACAAGAGATTAGATATCGCAGACAAATACATGAATCTGAGGAAGTACTATCTATTTACAAAATGCAGTCCAAACTTTAGACGATGTGTACCCAAAAAAGGACAGACATCAATACTAAAACCCGCAAGGACGAGAGGGGACACACAAGATACGCACTCCCATACAGAACACGAAATTACACAGAGACTTTAACGACCTGGTGATAACACTATTTTAGAACCTTTACAGGCAGGTAACCGAGTCGGTTATCTGTCTATTTTATTTTAACTTGACAAGAAAGGGGGGAATTGTATAAACTGATAGGAATTCGTTTAATAGTTTCAAAAAATTGAAAGGGGGCAGTGGAAAACCACCACACCCCCATTAATACCAAAGAAAAGGATAACACACATTCAATAACATTGTCAAATTAAAAATGTTAGAAAATGTACGTTATCCTTTTCTTTGTTAAAAGGACAATTAATGCATAAAAAGCCATTGATCCAGGTCTAATTGGAAACACCGACAATTCATGCCAGTATTTAGAAGCACCCGAATTGCCAGAGATCACGGAACATAACGTTCCACAATCAACAGCCGAAAGCACGTTCCAGTTACCTTTTGGACAGTCCAGTGCATTATCAGAGTTACGACTCGGTAACCTGAAAAACGTTGAGGCATTACTTCTAACAGTCCTAAATTATCGTAGTAATTGGGATAGTGGAAAGACGTGGAAATCATCGTTACGTGTGCTTTCCAACATCACGGGATTATCCATCAGATACATAAGGGATACGTTATCCAGTCTTACCGATACGGATTGGATACAACGTATAGCAACGGGAACGAATACCGGCAGCAGATACCGAGTAACACATCACAACTGCAGCTATTCCGATATACCCACCGACAAGAACGGGAATCAGTTAAAATGTGCTATACCACAGGGCAAAGGCGGAATCCTTGAAAGATTGTTTAACGGGGATATATCATGGAAAGCCGCGCTAATATGGATACTTCTTAAGTTACATTCTGATTGGAAAACAGGTATAACGCTATCATTGAGTATTGAGACGATACGTCAATGGGTTCGCATGAGTCCGCAGACAGTTTCAAATTGTATCCAAGAATTACAACAGGCAGGACTTTTAAAACGTCTCTCGAAGAAAAATGAGACGGGGAAATATCAGTTATACCCAAAACCGAATGCAAAGCCGACACCTGTGCATCGTAGACGGAAACGTAAAGAACAGAAACGTGACAACCGCGACATGAAGATAGACGGGAATTGGCGTTTATCTTTCAACCAGTTATGGCGTGTGAATGTAGAAACGTGTGAGATACAAACACGTAGATCACGGGGCAAAGGTCTATGGCGTAATCTCACATTAGGAGACAGCATACCCAAAGCAATCCAACGTGATTTTGATTTATGCACACAAGCCTATCATAATTTACAAACGGAACTGCAAGAGGAATTAGAAACCGACTCCAGCGTTACCGATACCGCACAGAGCGTTACCGATACCGCACAGAGCGTTACCGATACCGCACAGGGCATATTTTCAACCCTGTTCCAACGCAGTCATAGCAAGGGTTGACAAACACAGCGATTTTGTGTACCGCGAAGTATATCATAAAACTTTAAGGTACCCAAGACGCGGACGTTGTGAATTTTCAACAAGAATCGCAGCAGAACAACCCAACTTGAGACGAAAACGGTAATAAAAGAGAGTCAGTAAGGTATTGAAAGAGAGATTTTTTTCTCTCAATTGATACTTTATTGCATCTTCACGTCCAGAGACACCACCAACACAGTCAGGATAAGGACTCACAGGATATTACAGACTCACAGAATATTAACAAATCATGAACCCCTACGGTTAAGGGATAGTGTCATTTAGACACAATTAACCAAGACGAAATTTGCACAGCACCGATAAACCCTTACCGTTATCATAACAAAATAAAAAAGTTGCAAATAAAAGTATTAGTGTCAAGCATTAACATTTATCTTTACTGATAGTTAACTTGTTATGATTTTAGCAAACAGGTATAAACCCAGTTGGACAAGGTAAAGAGTGCTTGTAAGATTTGCTTCGCAACCGCTGCGCTATCTTACAAGTGCTATCGGTTCACAATAGCAAAGCCCAGCGAACCGATACCGTTATTTACTGATAACTGCTATATATCTAATATGGATTATAAAAACAGGTTGATATATCCTATATTCACGTGTTATAAATATCACATACATATCAACCACAGGGGAATATCATGGCACGACAGCGTAAATTAACACTGATTCAGATAGAACAGGCAGCACAGGACAAACGACAGGGCATGAGCTGGAAAGGATTATCATTGAAATATCACGTAGCGATCAACACCATTCGGAAAGCATTATCAGAATATTCACGGGAATTCACACCGATCAACCGACTCAAAAGGTCAGAACTGGAAGAACGACTCCGCCAAGCCGAAAGCGAAATCCAAAAGATCAAGGCACAACTAAAAAAGCGTTTTAACTTACACATCTGAAAACAACCACCGGGAGAAACAAAAATCTTTACAGAGAACCGCAGGAAACACCCAACCGCAGAGACAGCAGGAATAACGGGAATACAGAACACAGGGCAAAGGTTAAAAGTGTCTTACAACGCAATCTGAACACCTTTTATTTTAATTAGTTGACAAAAATAACGAAAATTAAGATAATACAGAATACGTCTAAACAATTAGCAAACATGGGTACCCTTTTACTAAAATTACATTTTAGCTAATTGCTTTAGACGGCAGGGGTACCCGTTCCTTTTAACTGGACGGATACCAAAACCGATAACGCCACAGCACGTGGCACAACCTATATAGGAAACATTATCATGAAAAAACTTTACTGGGGAATTGGAATATTCCTTTTACTTGTAATCACTGGAACAACATTTAAGGTGATTCAAGATCAAAGAGAACTCGCAGAACTGAAAAGAAACGCAGCAATCGCAGACGAACTTTTGCATGGATTGATAGAGAAAAAAGCAAAAGAACAGAATATATCAATACATTCGCATGACCAACCAACCAACCAAACCGAGAAATTAACCTTACAACCAGCACAGATAAACACGGATATTTTAGAGAATACCAATTCATCGGATACTATCATATCAACCGAAATCACAGAACAAGCAGAACGTCCATTAGGATTAGATCCGATAGATTATGATAGCATTCCAGGAATACCAACATTAGAAGAATTAACCACAACTTACAAATTAAGAATGTTAGTTGATCCCGACGGTGCAGAATCACGCACAACCGACATACCGCGACGATCCGATTATGACACCTATGAAGAATACGTCAAGGCAAACACAGCACTTATGAAGTATTCACGCCACCGTGCAAAAAAGTACCTTGAAATGACAAACAGCAACAATCAATAAAAGGAATCTATCATGCATAAATCTAAAGTTTATCTGAATCTATTACTACCTTTATTATTCATTCTTACAATTCCAAATTCTGTATTCAGTAATCCAACTACATTAAATCCATACCAAACATGGCAACTCACAGAAAAACGATTAGACAACGCCATCAATCACTTATTAGCGATCATGTCTGCAAGAGACGATGCACATATCGTTTGGACAGACAACCGCGAAGACATCAGAGACACAAAGATCGGGGCATTAAGTGGTGTTCAAAAAGACCCATACAGTGCATTAGCAACCGCAATCAGTGCAACCGCGATCTTATGGTTAGACATTTCAGAGGACATCACAGCAACAGAGGGACTCAAAAACGGAATTGAGGCACTCAAAAAACAATTAAACGCCTGCAAGGCAAGAGCACGCGCCAGAGACCACGCACATGACAAATACGTAGAATGGTTTTGGCAACACAATTCACCAAGTGGACCGCAACCACAAGGCAAAATCTATTCAATACCAGCCGTACATTTTTATACATACACCTGCGGAGGTTGTCAGGAAACATCAGAATACCCAGAAGAACATCGCACACTTTGCTACAAAGACAACAGCCCCGCAGGTTGTGGAAGAACCTACTATACTTGCATCGCAGGGGAATCCTCTGTACATCAACCGACAACATGCGTCGCACCAATAGAATATTATGCACAAACATTTACAAGAGACAGATGGACAGACGAAATACATGCATCTGAGGAAGTATATCTATTTACTGTTAAATGCAGGGCAAACTTTAGAATGTGTAACCCAAATAAAGGAAGACATCATACTAAAATAGTGGTACGCATCTATAAGGACGAGAGGGGACACACAAGATATAGACGCACGTCCCATAAAAACCCGAAATTACACAGAGACTTTAAATTTCCTGGTGAGTAACCTATTTTCAGAACATCTTTACAGACAGGTAACCGAGTCGGTTATCTGTCTGTTTTATTTTAACTTGACAAGAAAGGGGGGAATTGTATAAACTGATAGGAATTCGTTTAATAGTTTCAAAAAATTGAAAGGGGGCAGTGGAAAACCACCACACCCCCATTAAACCAAAGAAAAGGATAACACACATTCAATAACATTGTCAAATTAAAAATGTTAGAAAATGTACGTTATCCTTTTCTTTGTTAAAAGGACAATCCAATGCATACAAAAGCAATTGATCCAGGATTAATTGGACACACCGACAATTCATGCCAGTATTTAGAAGCACCCGAATTGCCAGAGATCACGGAACATAACGTTCCACAATCAACAGCGGAAAGCACGTTCCAGTTACCTTTTGGACAGTCCAGTGCATTATCAGAGTTACGACTCGGCAACCTTAAAAACGTTGAAGCTCTTTTATTGACGGTATTAAATTATCGTAGTAATTGGGATAGTGGAAAGACGTGGAAATCATCGTTAAAGACACTTTCAAAGTTAACGGGATTATCCATCAGATACATAAGGGACACGTTATCCAGTCTTACAGATACGGATTGGATACAACGTATAGCAACGGGAACGAATACCGGCAGCAGATACCGAGTAACACATCACAACTGCAGCTATTCCGATATACCCACCGACAAGAACGGTAATCAGTTAAAATGTGCTATACCACAGGGCAAAGGCGGAATCCTTGAAAGATTGTTTAACGGGGATATATCATGGAAAGCCGCGCTAATATGGATACTTCTTAAGTTACATTCTGATTGGAAAACAGGTATAACGCTATCATTGAGTATTGAGACGATACGTCAATGGGTTCGCATGAGTCCGCAGACAGTTTCAAATTGTATCCAAGAATTACAACAGGCAGGACTTTTAAAACGTCTCTCGAAGAAAAATGAGACGGGGAAATATCAGTTATACCCAAAACCGAATGCAAAGCCGACACCTGTGCATCGTAGACGGAAACGTAAAGAACAGAAACGTGACAACCGCGACATGAAGATAGACGGGAATTGGCGTTTATCTTTCAACCAGTTATGGCGTGTGAATGTAGAAACGTGTGAGATACAAACACGTAGATCACGGGGCAAAGGTCTATGGCGTAATCTCACATTAGGAGACAGCATACCCAAAGCAATCCAACGTGATTTTGATTTATGCACACAAGCCTATCATAATTTACAAACGGAACTGCAAGAGGAATTAGAAACCGACTCCAGCGTTACCGATACCGCACAGAGCGTTACCGATACCGCACAGAGCGTTACCGATACCGCACAGGGCATATTTTCAACCCTGTTCCAACGCAGTCATAGCAAGGGTTGACAAACACAGCGATTTTGTGTACCGCGAAGTATATCATAAAACTTTAAGGTACCCAAGACGCGGACGTTGTGAATTTTCAACAAGAATCGCAGCAGAACAACCCAACTTGAGACGAAAACGGTAATAAAAGAGAGTCAGTAAGGTATTGAAAGAGAGATTTTTTTCTCTCAATTGATACTTTATTGCATCTTCACGTCCAGAGACACCACCAACACAGTCAGGATAAGGACTCACAGGATATTACAGACTCACAGAATATTAACAAATCATGAACCCCTACGGTTAAGGGATAGTGTCATTTAGACACAATTAACCAAGACGAAATTTGCACAGCACCGATAAACCCTTACCGTTATCATAACAAAATAAAAAAGTTGCAAATAAAAGTATTAGTGTCAAGCATTAACATTTATCTTTACTGATAGTTAACTTGTTATGATTTTAGCAAACAGGTATAAACCCAGTTGGACAAGGTAAAGAGTGCTTGTAAGATTTGCTTCGCAACCGCTGCGCTATCTTACAAGTGCTATCGGTTCACAATAGCAAAGCCCAGCGAACCGATACCGTTATTTACTGATAACTGCTATATATCTAATATGGATTATAAAAACAGGTTGATATATCCTATATTCACGTGTTATAAATATCACATACATATCAACCACAGGGGAATATCATGGCACGACAGCGTAAATTAACACTGATTCAGATAGAACAGGCAGCACAGGACAAACGACAGGGCATGAGCTGGAAAGGATTATCATTGAAATATCACGTAGCGATCAACACCATTCGGAAAGCATTATCAGAATATTCACGGGAATTCACACCGATCAACCGACTCAAAAGGTCAGAACTGGAAGAACGACTCCGCCAAGCCGAAAGCGAAATCCAAAAGATCAAGGCACAACTAAAAAAGCGTTTTAACTTACACATCTGAAAACAACCACCGGGAGAAACAAAAATCTTTACAGAGAACCGCAGGAAACACCCAACCGCAGAGACAGCAGGAATAACGGGAATACAGAACACAGGGCAAAGGTTAAAAGTGTCTTACAACGCAATCTGAACACCTTTTATTTTAATTAGTTGACAAAAATAACGAAAATTAAGATAATACAGAATACGTCTAAACAATTAGCAAACATGGGTACCCTTTTACTAAAATTACATTTTAGCTAATTGCTTTAGACGGCAGGGGTACCCGTTCCTTTTAACTGGACGGATACCAAAACCGATAACGCCACAGCACGTGGCACAACCTATATAGGAAACATTATCATGAAAAAACTTTACTGGGGAATTGGAATATTCCTTTTACTTGTAATCACTGGAACAACATTTAAGGTGATTCAAGATCAAAGAGAACTCGCAGAACTGAAAAGAAACGCAGCAATCGCAGACGAACTTTTGCATGGATTGATAGAGAAAAAAGCAAAAGAACAGAATATATCAATACATTCGCATGACCAACCAACCAACCAAACCGAGAAATTAACCTTACAACCAGCACAGATAAACACGGATATTTTAGAGAATACCAATTCATCGGATACTATCATATCAACCGAAATCACAGAACAAGCAGAACGTCCATTAGGATTAGATCCGATAGATTATGATAGCATTCCAGGAATACCAACATTAGAAGAATTAACCACAACTTACAAATTAAGAATGTTAGTTGATCCCGACGGTGCAGAATCACGCACAACCGACATACCGCGACGATCCGATTATGACACCTATGAAGAATACGTCAAGGCAAACACAGCACTTATGAAGTATTCACGCCACCGTGCAAAAAAGTACCTTGAAATGACAAACAGCAACAATCAATAAAAGGAATCTATCATGCATAAATCTAAAGTTTATCTGAATCTATTACTACCTTTATTATTCATTCTTACAATTCCAAATTCTGTATTCAGTAATCCAACTACATTAAATCCATACCAAACATGGCAACTCACAGAAAAACGATTAGACAACGCCATCAATCACTTATTAGCGATCATGTCTGCAAGAGACGATGCACATATCGTTTGGACAGACAACCGCGAAGACATCAGAGACACAAAGATCGGGGCATTAAGTGGTGTTCAAAAAGACCCATACAGTGCATTAGCAACCGCAATCAGTGCAACCGCGATCTTATGGTTAGACATTTCAGAGGACATCACAGCAACAGAGGGACTCAAAAACGGAATTGAGGCACTCAAAAAACAATTAAACGCCTGCAAGGCAAGAGCACGCGCCAGAGACCACGCACATGACAAATACGTAGAATGGTTTTGGCAACACAATTCACCAAGTGGACCGCAACCACAAGGCAAAATCTATTCAATACCAGCCGTACATTTTTATACATACACCTGCGGAGGTTGTCAGGAAACATCAGAATACCCAGAAGAACATCGCACACTTTGCTACAAAGACAACAGCCCCGCAGGTTGTGGAAGAACCTACTATACTTGCATCGCAGGGGAATCCTCTGTACATCAACCGACAACATGCGTCGCACCAATAGAATATTATGCACAAACATTTACAAGAGACAGATGGACAGACGAAATACATGCATCTGAGGAAGTATATCTATTTACTGTTAAATGCAGGGCAAACTTTAGAATGTGTAACCCAAATAAAGGAAGACATCATACTAAAATAGTGGTACGCATCTATAAGGACGAGAGGGGACACACAAGATATAGACGCACGTCCCATAAAAACCCGAAATTACACAGAGACTTTAAATTTCCTGGTGAGTAACCTATTTTCAGAACATCTTTACAGACAGGTAACCGAGTCGGTTATCTGTCTGTTTTATTTTAACTTGACAAGAAAGGGGGGAATTGTATAAACTGATAGGAATTCGTTTAATAGTTTCAAAAAATTGAAAGGGGGCAGTGGAAAACCACCACACCCCCATTAAACCAAAGAAAAGGATAACACACATTCAATAACATTGTCAAATTAAAAATGTTAGAAAATGTACGTTATCCTTTTCTTTGTTAAAAGGACAATCCAATGCATACAAAAGCAATTGATCCAGGATTAATTGGACACACCGACAATTCATGCCAGTATTTAGAAGCACCCGAATTGCCAGAGATCACGGAACATAACGTTCCACAATCAACAGCGGAAAGCACGTTCCAGTTACCTTTTGGACAGTCCAGTGCATTATCAGAGTTACGACTCGGCAACCTTAAAAACGTTGAAGCTCTTTTATTGACGGTATTAAATTATCGTAGTAATTGGGATAGTGGAAAGACGTGGAAATCATCGTTAAAGACACTTTCAAAGTTAACGGGATTATCCATCAGATACATAAGGGACACGTTATCCAGTCTTACAGATACGGATTGGATACAACGTATAGCAACGGGAACGAATACCGGCAGCAGATACCGAGTAACACATCACAACTGCAGCTATTCCGATATACCCACCGACAAGAACGGTAATCAGTTAAAATGTGCTATACCACAGGGCAAAGGCGGAATCCTTGAAAGATTGTTTAACGGGGATATATCATGGAAAGCCGCGCTAATATGGATACTTCTTAAGTTACATTCTGATTGGAAAACAGGTATAACGCTATCATTGAGTATTGAGACGATACGTCAATGGGTTCGCATGAGTCCGCAGACAGTTTCAAATTGTATCCAAGAATTACAACAGGCAGGACTTTTAAAACGTCTCTCGAAGAAAAATGAGACGGGGAAATATCAGTTATACCCAAAACCGAATGCAAAGCCGACACCTGTGCATCGTAGACGGAAACGTAAAGAACAGAAACGTGACAACCGCGACATGAAGATAGACGGGAATTGGCGTTTATCTTTCAACCAGTTATGGCGTGTGAATGTAGAAACGTGTGAGATACAAACACGTAGATCACGGGGCAAAGGTCTATGGCGTAATCTCACATTAGGAGACAGCATACCCAAAGCAATCCAACGTGATTTTGATTTATGCACACAAGCCTATCATAATTTACAAACGGAACTGCAAGAGGAATTAGAAACCGACTCCAGCGTTACCGATACCGCACAGAGCGTTACCGATACCGCACAGAGCGTTACCGATACCGCACAGGGCATATTTTCAACCCTGTTCCAACGCAGTCATAGCAAGGGTTGACAAACACAGCGATTTTGTGTACCGCGAAGTATATCATAAAACTTTAAGGTACCCAAGACGCGGACGTTGTGAATTTTCAACAAGAATCGCAGCAGAACAACCCAACTTGAGACGAAAACGGTAATAAAAGAGAGTCAGTAAGGTATTGAAAGAGAGATTTTTTTCTCTCAATTGATACTTTATTGCATCTTCACGTCCAGAGACACCACCAACACAGTCAGGATAAGGACTCACAGGATATTACAGACTCACAGAATATTAACAAATCATGAACCCCTACGGTTAAGGGATAGTGTCATTTAGACACAATTAACCAAGACGAAATTTGCACAGCACCGATAAACCCTTACCGTTATCATAACAAAATAAAAAAGTTGCAAATAAAAGTATTAGTGTCAAGCATTAACATTTATCTTTACTGATAGTTAACTTGTTATGATTTTAGCAAACAGGTATAAACCCAGTTGGACAAGGTAAAGAGTGCTTGTAAGATTTGCTTCGCAACCGCTGCGCTATCTTACAAGTGCTATCGGTTCACAATAGCAAAGCCCAGCGAACCGATACCGTTATTTACTGATAACTGCTATATATCTAATATGGATTATAAAAACAGGTTGATATATCCTATATTCACGTGTTATAAATATCACATACATATCAACCACAGGGGAATATCATGGCACGACAGCGTAAATTAACACTGATTCAGATAGAACAGGCAGCACAGGACAAACGACAGGGCATGAGCTGGAAAGGATTATCATTGAAATATCACGTAGCGATCAACACCATTCGGAAAGCATTATCAGAATATTCACGGGAATTCACACCGATCAACCGACTCAAAAGGTCAGAACTGGAAGAACGACTCCGCCAAGCCGAAAGCGAAATCCAAAAGATCAAGGCACAACTAAAAAAGCGTTTTAACTTACACATCTGAAAACAACCACCGGGAGAAACAAAAATCTTTACAGAGAACCGCAGGAAACACCCAACCGCAGAGACAGCAGGAATAACGGGAATACAGAACACAGGGCAAAGGTTAAAAGTGTCTTACAACGCAATCTGAACACCTTTTATTTTAATTAGTTGACAAAAATAACGAAAATTAAGATAATACAGAATACGTCTAAACAATTAGCAAACATGGGTACCCTTTTACTAAAATTACATTTTAGCTAATTGCTTTAGACGGCAGGGGTACCCGTTCCTTTTAACTGGACGGATACCAAAACCGATAACGCCACAGCACGTGGCACAACCTATATAGGAAACATTATCATGAAAAAACTTTACTGGGGAATTGGAATATTCCTTTTACTTGTAATCACTGGAACAACATTTAAGGTGATTCAAGATCAAAGAGAACTCGCAGAACTGAAAAGAAACGCAGCAATCGCAGACGAACTT
>CBDCAV010000001.1:0-30893 GCA_965214045.1 Candidatus Poribacteria bacterium | reverse complement strand
GATGTCGTTGATTTCCTTGATCGCGGGCTTGATGACAAATTGATTAAGTGCTTTGAAAGTTTGATATTCGTCTGCCTCAATACCCATCAACTCCCGACAGATTTCAAGTGGAATGAAGGGCGTTTCGCCCTGGTCCCGGTCGGTATCGAAGTAATCGAAACAGACCTCCCATAAAATTAGGGCATATCGACTCGTGAACTGGTTTTGCAGCCGGAGGTTCAGCTTGGCGTAAATGCGCGGGTTGTAGAGTTGCCGGCGCAGATGCGGCGCGAAGCCGTAGGTGCAGATGCCGTTTTCTATTTCCGCGGAGGCTAAGAGATTCGCAAATCCCCACTTCTCCTTCTTATCTTTGTTCAACAAATTCCACTTGACTTGACAGGAACCGAGTGCCTCTAAGGTCTCCTTGAGATAGTCCAAATCGTTGGAATTGTACCCGAGTTTCGCCGCCAATTCAACAACACTGACGCGGTGGATATCTGCTGTCGGGAGTTCATTGTAGGCATTTGCGAGCAACACATTCCATGCCCGCCGCTGTAATAGCGAAATTTTACTCTGGATCTGGATGGCAGGGCTCGCCTTAATAACCTCATTGATTTTTGCTAAATTCATTCATCCTACCTCCTCAATATATTTCTGTTAAGTATACAACAAAAGCATAAACTTTTTAATATAAATTATTGCCTTTTCTCCTGTAAACCTATGCTTTTAGATAGAAACCTCTATTCTTACTATCACGGGAGGTCAGTGAAACAGTAGCTTTCTATACCGCAATCACCTTTCATCCTGTAAACGTATGCCTTTCCCCTGTAAACGTATGCCTTTTCTCCTGTAAACGTATGCCTTTTCTCCTGTAAACGTATGCCTTTTCTCCTGTAAACGTATGCCTTTTCTCCTGTAAACGTATGCCTTAAAGTCTGGAAATGTAGGTGTGGCGTGGTCGCATCGACCCCTTAAAACATTTAAAACTCTTAAAAGTATTAAAATTGTTAAACAACATGCATCCAAACGGAGACCTTTCGGAAGGATAAGGCCCCTGGTTTTTTGTTGTTTAACAATAAAAAAATAAAAAGGAATTGGACTTCTAACGATTTATGCTATAATTAAACCCGCCCTTGGCAGTGCCGCGGTTCGGGAGACTGGCACTCTCACCAAATCACTCATTTTTGCGGATATAGCCCTCGCATCCCACCACGGGCCCGGGGGCTATCCCTTTTTCGGACGACTGCTATTCTTCTGACAACTTGCCAACTTTCGCACACTTCCCAACTTCCGTCCCCTATCCCAATGCAAGTCCCTATCCTTGAGGACCTTGCGCACATTGAAGGGATACCCGAACCAGAACCAGGAACGCTCTTCCTCGTGGAGCATCACGTTTCAATAACTGCGTTCGTCCAGATGTATTTACTTACAGCGACGAGAAAGATGATGGTAACGGGAATGTGATTATAGGGTATTTGGTGGGGAAGTAAACAGATTGGCAGCCAAAAGGGCGGGCGTTAAACTTCCCGTCCTTTTTCCTTCTCCGCTTTAAACTCGGGGATGAAGTTTCTTCGTTTTCGTTTCGCCATCGGAGACTCTTTTCAAGTCGTGGAGATTATACCACAATCTTGGTTTAGGGAGTGGCCCGAATTTAGGGGGGCAGTACAGCGATACGATAGAGTGATGGGTAGCGTTTGTTACGGGTTTACAATCCGCTGTTGCTTGAGCGTTTCGATCTCTTGTGTGAGGGTTTCAATCTGCTGTTCGAGTGTCTCATCTTTCCTGCTGCGCCTGTGTGCTAAGATGCCCCAGAGGGTTGCCCCTATTGCGAGAATCGCCAAAGGAATACCGATACAGGCGATGATGATGTTATTGAGTCTGTCAAAACCCTTTTCAATACCATCAAAGCGTTTATCAATACCATCAAAGCGTTTATTGACATTTTCCTTTAGGTTTTTGACTTCGGACGTTAACACCGCGAGGTCTGTTTTTAGAGTCGCGATGTCGTCTTTGATTCCCGAGCTCTCTGGTGTCTGGGCACCCAAAGGCATCGCGATCGCACAAAATAGCATCGAGAGAAGCAAAATCGTTTTCATGAGGTGTTCCAGTTCCAGTTTGATTTATCCCCCTGCTAAGGTGGGAGGGTGGCAGAAACGGAGGAGACTCCGAGTCTTAGCAGTGCCACCCAAACTGGTTTCAATAGTATATCAGAGATACGAAAAATAAGCAAGACGCTGGGGATTCACATTTTTTGCGGACCCCTACGCAATCGGCGGTTTGTTATGGAGCGTGAAAAGCGCGTTCACAGCTTCCTCAAGGAGCTCCTGAATCGATTTATCCGTTTCGATACATAACATTCTCATCTGGTTATGCACCTGTTTACTGAAATGCCCCTGCATCACAACTTTACCGGCTCGCGACGCAGCCACCGGTGTTTTCCGTTTCGGTTGGGGCTTCGGATCGGGTTTAACTTCTGAGGGAGTTTCCATCTGCCCATTTTGCTCGAGTAAAGTTTTAAGATCGGTTTCGGGTTGTGGCATCTGTTATACCTCCAATTCTTTCATGACATATCTGTACAAGGCGCGCACCTCGTCGGATGCTTTGCCAGAGGGTTCAAACTCCTGGGCGGTTTTCCCATCGACGACAGCATGCGAAAAAGCCACGCGGTCACCGAGGACACAGGGAGCCGTCGGCACACCATACACCTCTACCGCACGCTTGGCTTTGTATAGCATACTGCTCCGTGCCTTGACAGCGTTGAAAATCACTCGCATCTCAACATCCGCCATTTTCCCAATTTTGATTGTTGAGCCGATCGCCTCCAGATCGAACCGAGCATCACGACTCGGAATCAGCGCAAGGTTCGCCATCTCTGCTGCATTAAGAGAGGTTGGATCGGTATTCGGTGAGGTATCAATAATAGCGAGGTCTACACCACCTTGCTCGGCAGTGTGGAGCACTTGTGGCAGCCGAGTGGCATGGGCAGAAATAACAAGGGGTGTTTCGTCGCTTCGGGTATCGCTCCATTTCGCCGCGGAAGCCTGCGGATCGAGGTCTATCAAAGCGACAGTCTTTCCGTTCCGAGATGCCTCCACCGCCAGGTGAACAGCGATTGTCGTTTTCCCGGTGCCACCCTTCTGTGATAGGACTGCTAACGTTTTCATGTGTTCCTCCATGAATGATTGCCTGCACGCATTCGTGAATGAATAGATGCGTGAATGCTGTAATGCTTTCATTCACACATTCAACCCTGCAAGCCTGCGTGAATACACTCATGCTAAAAACGCAATATCTCAAGAACGGTTACAACCGTCGATTCAGCGTTTCTTGACATCCTCCCCCAGCTAAAGCAAGGGGGATTCCTTTGTTCCTTATAGGACAATTCTCTGGTTACCCAGAGCGACTCAGATGCCAATGAAATTTGACACCTAAGGGAGCTGCCAATTCTCCGACTACAGGATACAATAAATATCCTGATACTTTTGACCAAAGATTGATAGCACCTACACCATCGCGGTGATACTTGAAACCGCAATGTTTGCAGTGATAGTTTCGGTTCGTAGGTTTCTTTCGATTTGCACACTTTGGGCAGGTCTGTGAGGTATATGCTTCGGATACAAAGATAACACGAATACCTGCCAACTCTGCCTTGTAGCAGATTTTCTGTGTGATCCGAGAGAATGCCCACTGGTGAATCTTCTGATTAGACTTCTTGCCAAACTTTGCGTGATCCCGAATGCCGTTGAGGTCTCCAATCACAATCGTATCCGCCTTCGCCTTTTCGCAGTCGGATATAAAGCGTGATGTGATTTTATGTTCGGCATCCTTGAGTTGGGTATTGATTTTATCAAGTGTTTTGCGTTTTGCCTTTAGAAGTTGATACCAGCGTTTTGACCGTTTCTCGCATTTATTCATGTTCGTTTGAAAACGAGCATTGACTTTGTTTCGATATTGGATAATAGACCGAACGAAACGTCCATTATAGATAATCGTGTTTTTGCCATCATGAGAGACAATTGGATGTATTTCGCCCATATCGACTGAAACCACGATACCTGTTTCTTGTTTTGGAGGCACGTTTATTTTAGAGACAAGGGCGAAAGAGTAGTGTCCTCGGTGGAAATACATCTCTACATAGCGAGGTTTTGTTTCTATTACTTCTACTTCTAATACAATCGGGGTACGCCCACGTCCATTAGAGAGTATGAGTTTTCCGTCTTTGTGGTGAATTGCTGTTGACTTCCAACGCACTTTGAAATGCTTTGGGGTTCGCTTGGGAGGTTTCGCATCAGCATTGACCTGGCGAACTTGAAAATAAGCATTCAATGCATCAAAATAGGAATCCGCACAGGCTTGGACGCTTTGAGAATGCAAACCATACCCGCGGAGGCGTAGATACTTTTGGACATCGTTTTTAGATAACCAAAAACCTTTTTTTGCGTGTGTCTTTCTCACAAGCGAAACGACTTTAGAGTAGCAACGCCCTGATTCACGTGCGAGAGAATCGAGAAAATTCGTTCTATGATGTTTTATTGTTGTCGTGGTATACATCGTTTTTTCTTTACACCGTGATACCGACTTCAAACGGTGCGGTGGCACTCCCAAGCAGGAGGTGAAGTCCACCGCCACGATGTGTTATAATTATACTACGTTTTCTAACTAAAGTCAAGTGTTTTCAGCATGATCCTTTGGTCTAATTCAATAGGGACCGGCATTCATCCCCCCACTAAAGTAGGAGGCTTTCTGCCCGAAAGTTTGGTAAGAGAGGGATGGCTTAATAGATCGGCTGATAACTATTCGGAACAGATCGTCTTCGGCACGGTAGAGGGACCGGATTTGACTAATGACTATTCTAACTATGGTGAATGCTAAAAATATATGAACAGTTTTCGTAGGGGTTTTTGCTTGGGTGTTTCCTCAAGGGCCCTCGCCCGCCAATATTCCTACCCCCGCTCTCCTGACGAAAACCAACAATAAACCAAAATCCTAAAATCCGCGTCATCCGTATAATCCGCGCCAATCCGCGATCCTGACAATCACCACCTAATTCCCCCTCTTGCCGACCGCCGACTGCTGACAGCTAATTACTAACCGCCATCCGCTATCCCAATATCCTCACCTTCTCATCTTCGTATGCCGCAACCACCGGTGCAAGCAAGTCCTGACAGAACTCCGCGGCAAGGATCGCGTTGATCTCTGCCGCGACCATACCGCCTTTCTGGTAGGCTGTCAAAGCGGTGTCGTGCGCTTCAAGGCGTTGACGAACAATATAAGAGTGGATTCTTTCCGCAGCGGCTTCAACAAGGTCAGGTTCAGTGTGGACAGCTTGTCGGAGGAGGGTCTTTCGCTTGAGGTTGAATTCCATCGTCAGGTCCTCAAGCTCCTTCTCTTTCACTTTTTCCGCACGCTCGGCGCGCACCTTCTGGAGTTCGGGGTCCTCATAGTTTTCACGAATCGCCTCAACGATATACCCCGCTCGATTTTTCACCGATGCGGCATCGAGCGACATCTCTATCTTCTCGGAGACATACCCCAGAAAATCCGGATACGTGCCGAGTAGCGGCAACTTTTCAGATGTAATGAAATCCCACTCCGCAGCAGCGATCTGCAGCGCAACTTTCCGATCAATGTTTGCTTGGACGAGTTCAATCGCAACACGCGGCAAGTTCTCGATATCCGGGAATACCGACTCTTGAACAGGCAACTGCTTGACCTTCGTGATACGGAACTTCAGCTCCGCGACTTTACGACTCAGGCGTTTCTGTTCAATCTCAACGTGATAGTCCGTCAAGTCGTTGATCTCTTTGATGGCGGGTTTGATGACATTTCGGTTGAGTTCTTTGAAAAGAAGATAATCGGTTTCATCTAATCCCATTAACGTTTTGAAGGTTTTAAGTGGAATGAACGGGGTTTCGCCTTGATCTCGATCCGTATCGAAGTAATCGAAACAGACTTCCCAGAGAATCAGCGCATATCGACTCGTGAACTGGTTTTGCAGGCGTAAGTTGAGCTTGGAATAGATGCGAGGGTTGTGGAGCCGCTGACGCATAGAGTGTGAATACTCGTAGTAGCAGATGCCGTCAACGATACGCGCTTCTGCTAACAAACCCGCAACACCCCACTCCTGCTTCTTGTCTTTACGTAAGATATTCCACTCGACCGTGAAATCAACGAGTGCTTCTAATGTCTCCTTGAGATATTCGTCATTTTTGCTATCAAAACCGAGCTTGGCAGAAAGCTCAGCAACGCTGACGCTGTGGATCTCTTTATCTGGCAATTCATTGTAGGCATTCGCGAGCAGGACGTTCCACGCCCGGCGTTGTAAGTGCGTCATCTTGCCTTGAACCTGTATCGCAGGGCTCGCTTTGATCACTTCATTGATATTTTCCAATAACATCGTAACCATCTCCTTTTAGGATATTTGTCAAATATCCTAACATAAAGGTGGTTTTCAATCCAATCTTTTCTACACCTTTCACCCCATAAACCTACACCTTTCACGGAAAAATAGGTATCAGGAGACCTGCGGGAGATGGGGTTTCAAAGGGTTTCCCCATAAACCTACACCTTTTCCCCATAAACCTACACCTTTTCCCCATAAACCTACACCTTTCACCCCATAAACCTACACCTTTCACCCCATAAACCTACACCTTTCACCCCATAAACCTACACCTTAAAGTCTGGGAACGTAGGTGTGGCGTGGTCGCATCGCCCCCTTAAAACATTTAAAACTCTTAAAAGTATTAAAATTGTTAAACAACATGCACCGAGATGGCACCTATAAATGATAGAGGTCCCTGGGTTCTTGTTGTTTAACGAAATAAATTTTTAACAGGAGAGAACCGGAAGAGGGACAGCAACACACCTATTCCCGTGTGAACCGTTGTGTAGGACTTAACAAAATCTCAAAAACCTATAAAAATCTACAGTGTTGTTTTGATTTCTGCCAGACTTCCTGTTTCGTCGTTTCGTGCCTCCTAACGAGGTCTTACAGAAACTCCACAGGCGTTTTACTTCTCCTCGCAACTCGTGGCGAAGTGTTAAGGGTTAGGAAGGACACAAGTTGATAGCCGCGTTGAGGTCTCTGTCGCATTCAAAGCCACATTCGGAGCAATGATACGTTCTCTCAGAGAGTGGCAAATCTGCCTTCTTATGTCCGCAGTGGCTACAGGTTTTAGAACTGGCGAAGAATTGGGCGGCTTCGGTTATCGGTATCCCACGCCTCGCTGCTTTATATTTGAGTTTCGTCAAAAAGCCACCTAACGCTGAATCGGATAACGCTTTCGCCAGTTTCCGATTCTTAAGCATGTTGGTAATTTTGAGCGTCTCTATACCGATAGCCGAGGCTTTGCGAACAATCCGTATCGTGGCTTGGTGGTGAGCGTCCTCACGGATATTCGCAATACGCGCATGGACGGCAGACAGCATCGCCTTTGCTTTATACCAATTCTGACTGCCTTTCTGTCTGCGCGATAACCTACGGTTGGCACGTGCTAACTTTCGCTCATATCGCTTCAGCGGACGCGGGTTATCATAAGTATCACCATTAGAACACGTCGCAAGTGTATTGATACCCACATCAACGCCTATCGGTGGATTCTCGTTAAACAGAAGCGGTTGATACTTATAGTTGTTGCTATCGAGGCGTCTGACAGTGATAGACACAAACCATTTGTCGTTATGTTTCGACACAACCACTTTTGTGATTTCACCAGAATATCGCAATGCTTCACGCATGCGTATCCACCCTATCTTTGGAAGGTTGATACGCTTTTTATAGACATCAACAGTTCCTTCGCCATTGTCTGCTTGGTAAGAGCATTTACCAGATCGGTGCTTATAGACCGGGAACTTGTTTTGTCCTTTTTTCCAACGGGTGACAGCGTCTCCAAGATTATGAATAGCATTCTTAGACGCATTCTGTGAGAGGTCAGAACACCAGGGAAACTTATCGTATTTGACGGCGTTAAACTCACGCTTGATGTCAACATGGGGTCGCCATTCGTCTTGGTCTAAACCGACTTTGAACGACGACAAAGCAAAGTTGAACGCTACGCGCGCATAGCCACAATGTTGAGACATACACGTAGATTGCTTGTTATTCGGATTCAGTTCTATTTGCTGTGTTCGTAAAGGCATGGATTCTCACGTATCACGCTTTTACCGCTTTTCACTGTCGGTCGGCGAGGAGGCTACCCTTGCAGGTAGGTGAAAAGTCCTCGCCACGTGATACACTTATTATAGCACTTTCTCAAAGTATTGTCAAGGAAAAATGACACACCTTTTGATGCTAACAGGTTTTTATAGGTTTTAGTAGGAAATACCGAACTGCAACTTACCCCCAAAATCCTTACGAGAATGCCCTCAGAATGGCTTTCTGAAGCATCCACAGTGGTTTCAGAATCATGCGATCGGCGGTTTGCCGTGTTTCTCAAATAAGCGGTGGCACTAATGAAAGAAATGAGACACTGTGCCGTGTGTCAATGCCTGCTGTGCGTCTCAATCTCCAGAGGGTTCTACCACAGGAAGAGAAATCAAAGAGGCTTGTCGGCGATTCTCGTGTGTTTTTTCTTCCCGGACGTGCTATACTGTAATATATCTTTCTCCGGGAGGCTTGACGATGGCATGGACAGAAGACACTAACAAAGCGACGATCCATCAGCTCCTCGACTATTATGCCGATTTACTCTCAAGATATGCGGATTTTGTCGAGCCGCTCGGCACTGCGGATCTCCCCACGAAACTGAAATCACTGCAAACATTGAAGTCGGTAGCCCTTACCATTGACGCGCTCTTGCGCCGGTGGTCGTTCGCAAATAGAGGCTACGATTCTAACACACATCAGGCACGTCACGCCGCTGCGGAACTCTCGAATCAGAAGTCCACGCCAGCGGAAGATACCGAAGACGTCTCTTATACAGATGACGACAGGGTCGAACTGAAGATGCGGTTGCGCGCACTCCCCGAAAGTGAAGATGAACCTTTCATCACCGGTGAAAAACTCGAAGAAACCGACGCTCCGTCCCCCGCGCCCCCCAAAGTAAAGAAATCAACTGTCGCTGCTGCGATTTCTAACTTTCTCGAGGCGGGTGAGCAGTCGACTGCTGCGATCGCCCGAAAGACCGGACGCTCTGAGCGAACGGTGCGGCGAGATCTCACAGAAATGCAATCGGATGGCAAGGTGTCCCTCGTTAAAAAAGGTGTTTACAAGTTGCACAGATCGGTGAAGTGGACGGAAGCGGATAATCGCGATCTCATTAATGAGCTGCTCCGCGTCTATACTGAAATGGTTGATGTTTGCAAGGGTGGCGTGAAGGATGGATTCACGTTGGCGGACGTGAGTGATACCGAGCAGATCAAGATCGTCAAAACCTTCAACGCGTGCGTCGCGACGGTTGACAGGCTCATGAAAAGGTGGTCGCTGGTGCATCTCGGCTGGAACACGAACCCGGAACTCGCTAAAGCCGATGCTGAAGCCGACGCGTTTGCGTCGGAGCGCCTCGATCTACAGAACGCGCCGATCGAGGCGTTTTTCTCGGTGGCAGCACACTATCACCCAGATATGAAAGAGCTTCTCTTCAATCTGCCCGGGAAAGGCAAAAAACAGCCCCCTCCAAATTATGAGGTGGGATTGTGGTCGTATGATGCCACAACCCAAGAACTCTATCCACCTGATAGCACTGAACCGATCTCCGAGGCGGACGCACGAAAAATACTTCTAAATCGGAAATCATCGGATCCTGCCCCCCTGGCGGTGTTTGGGGATCCCTGGTAAATGCCTGTCCGTTCCCCCTGAAAACTGTCCGTTTCTGAAGAAAAACTGTCCGTTTTCTCGTGAATTTTGTCCGTTTGGGGTCTGATTCTGTCCGTTTCTGACGGGTTTTTCGAGGCTCCGCGACGCGCCTACCTGATGCTCTCTCTCCCTGACCCCTGATAAACATTGACTTTCTCTGTTTCTGCTGCGCTGAAAAACAGTGCTCATCGTGGGGCTGAACGGAAATAAAATCGTTTTTTCTCATATCGGGCGGGGTGTGCAAATTATCACATTCCAAAGCAATTAGAATCAGAGCCATCCATTCATTGAGACACGACTTTTGGGGTGTCCTGTGCGGTCGGTGGTGCTTTCGGGTGTGCTTTGCGTAAAGCGATAATAGAGAGGACGATGGCAGCCACAGCACAGATGGCAACGATCCAATCTTGGGCGGCTGAAAATCCGATGTTACGTCCCCGTAATTCCGCAACACCTGTTTCTACAGTCCGAAGGCGCGTATCTAAGCCGTCGATTTTGGTGTTGATTGTAGCAGTTTCTTTCTTGATTTCCTCTCGGACAATCAAGCGTATCTGGTTGAGATCCGCATCCGTCAACTCGCCAAGAGCGGGAAACCAAGCGACCACAGAAAAGAGTATCGAGAGCGCGAGTATCGTTTTCATGAGGTGTTCCAGTGCCAGTTTGTTTTATCCCCCTACGAAGGTGGGAGGGTGGCAGACATACCGTGCGGTACGCTTCGTAGTGCCACCCAAACTGGTTTTAAGAGTGTATCAGATATGTGAAAAATAGGCAAGTCGTTGTTTTGACGCGACGGGGCTATCACGCGCCAATCAGTCTTTGCAGCCAACCGCGTGGTTTGATTTGGGTTGGATCTGTTTTCTGCTGTCTTTCCTCTGGTGGGGGCATCAGTGCGAGCATTTCCGCTTTCAGTTCGCGCTTTTCGTCTTTCTCGGCAGATAACAAGTCCAGGAGTTTTGTTTTCTCGGTCGTCGCGATTTGAAGTTGTGCTTCTGCCTTCTCGAGTTGATTGCGGAGATCGGCGATCTGATTGTCCTTTATCGCGAGAACCTCGGTGTCCCTGTCATGACCGCCACTGCCATTCTTGACGTTTTCGTTGACAGTCAAAAGTCCGTAAGCCCTTTCGAGTTCGGCAGTGTCTATAACTTTTTTGCCATTTTTGGCGGTTGTGAATGAAAGCACACCAGCCTTGAGATCGCGCCTCAATTTACTTTCAGAAACAGGGATGACCTTCACAGCTTCAACTATCATGACTGCTCCCCCAGCTGAAGCAAGGGGGTTTCTTCAACTGCCGATCCTGTTTCAGTCGGTGGGTACACTTTTACGGCTTATAGCACGCTCCCCGATTTTTGTGAAGTTTCATCGGGCTTTTTTCGTGAATAGAAACTTCAAATCGGGTGACACAATCCGCAAAAGGATTGTGGGACCAGCCAACGTCCGACTACGGAATATCTTGATAAACTCCCTAAGATATACCGATACTTTGATTCTATAGTGTTCTGACATTTTCGCAGTTGTGGAGGGAACACCGCCACAATCCTATAAAGCGAGGCAGAACTCATCACGAAACGAACTGGGGATCATAACCCAAAATGTATAATCCGAATGTGGTATTAACGGGAATAACCGTTCATCGTTCAACCCAAGCAAGTAGGCGGATAGGACACCCGCAAGGTTTGCAGGTGCTTGCTTTCCTATCCAACGATTAATATAATTATACCGGATTTTTAGAGTTTTTGTCAAGTTTATTTTTACGACACCCCTAAACGCCGTCTACATCCCGCAAGCTAAAGCATGGGGAAACCTTGACGGGGGATAGGTAAAGCCCATTTCTCCAAAAAGTCACAAACACCGATTGACGCTTCTTTTCCCTGCATGACGCACGCCTGCCGGAACGGAACTGACACAGAAAAGAGAGCTTCACCATTTGCGCCAGTGCGCGTGTTTTTTGATTGGGGGCACATTCCAACTAAAAGGAATGTGTGCCCCCAATTCCTTTAGTTGGGAATTGGGAATTGGGGGGCCAATTCACTATGCACGTGTCACGTGGCTTTGGGGCGTGTCCGCGTAACACCTATTACAGGTTACCGTAACACCTATTACAGGTTACCGTAACACCTATTACAGGTTACCGTAACACCTATTACACAGTTCTTTTTTGTGTTTCTGCGACAGCCCGATGTGTTGATAGGTGGTTGTCTGGAGGAAGGATACGCCATCGGTTTTGCTTGCGATGGATAACAATATATCCGTCCTTTTCTAAACTCTCCCAATGTGCTTTGGATCGCTTTTTATAAAGCCTTTTCTGTTTTGTGTCAAAGCCTTTGGGGAAACACGCTCGCGTCAAATCCTCAAAAGACATTATCATACACTATCACACTTTGGAATACACTTTTGGAGGATACACAATGAACGCGCTCGCTGTCTCTCAACACACCGACATCACCGAACACGTCTCAAAAGCCACACAAGACTTGATGCGTGCATCACTCTCTGAGAACACGCTCCGGGCGTATCACGGATGCCTGAAACGCTTGACGGACTTTCTCAACGGGCAAACGCTCACCGATGCGAAACTCTCGGCATACATCACAGACTTACACGACGCGGGTAAATCGCCTGCCACAATTTCACAAGTCGTCGCCGCTGTAAAATGGCGCGCCAAGTTCGCAAACACAGAGACCGCACCGCTGGTTTTGACGCTTACGGAAACAACGTTAGCGGGTATTCGGCGCGAAGGTTCAGGTCGGGGGCGTGGACAGGTAGACGGGCTGATATGGCAAGATGTCGAACGGGTCTGTATTCACGCGGAGATGGAAAACTCTGTGATAGGTTTTCGAGATTCAGCATTGATACGGCTGATGTCGGATTGTCTGCTTCGCGTTTCTGAAGCCGTCTCTGTCAACTGTGGCGACATCAAGGGGGCTACGTTGACGCTGAAGCAATCTAAAACCGATCAAGAGGGTATCGGCACGGCACTTTATATCTGCGAGGCAACGAGACGCATTCTGAAGCGTTATCGGGAAATGGGCGATATTTCACGCGGTTCCGTGTTCCGTCATATCCGTCGCGGCGGACACGTCCAGTCGCAACGGCTCACAGATGTCTCGGCACGCCGTATCATCAAACAGCGGGCAAAAGACGCGGGCGTTGAAGGGTTTATCTCTGGGCATTCTTTGCGGGTCGGTTCGGCTGTGTCGCTCGCAAAGGCGGGGGCTTCCGTTGTCGATATGCAAGTTGCAGGTCGTTGGAAGTCGTCACAGATGCCGGCGCATTATGCAAAAGCGGAGTTAGCCGAGCGGGGTGCGATTGCTCGATATAAAGATGGCAAGCGATAGTGTTTGGCGGCAGAGAGTCCACGCCAAGAAACGACAGCAGGTCCTCAATGCCGTAGCCGCAAAAGAAACATCGGAATAAAAAACAAGGGGGAGTTCTCCCCCTCCGATGGCTCCGAAAAGGGACCGGTGTGATTTTTTTCTTGCCGTTTTTGTCCGTTTGTGGCAAAATCGTTGATCGAAAATAACGAAAAAATGCCTCATAATTTTGGAGGAGGAACAGAAATGAGAACTTTAAAATGGGACATGAATAAAGAACAAGGTGGGCATCTTTTCATCTTGGCGATGATACCTATATTTCTTTCAGCACTGCTGCCATACATAGGGATAGAAAGTCTGAAGGGATACATGAATATAGTGACCACTACATTGGGATTGATTTCTTGTTGGATGTTGATTTGGATATTTCACCGTCGCCCATCTACGTGGAAACTCCCGAAAAAAGTACTGACGCTTTGGGTATGGCTAAATACAATTCTGAGTGTCGCACTAATTATCATCACAATAGGCACTGTTTTTTAGTGTTTGGCGGCTTTTCGGTATTTCATCCAAACCGGGGGAATCTCCTATGCCGCCATTACGTTTTTTCATCCGATCTCCCCCCTGTTTTTCAAGCGATACCCAAAGAGTTGAGCAATCCTGATTAGGTTTTCATCTGTGATGCGGTTTTCTTCAGACTCCCATCGTTGGATCGCCCGGACGTTCACCTTTAAAGCGTCTGCGACTTGTTGTTGGCTGAGTTTTTTTTCAAGCCGTTTTTCGCGGATCCAAAGCGATATTTGTCTCTCTCTCGACTCATTTTTCACGTCACATTCCTTTCCCATACAGTGCTGAAAACCCTTGTAGCACTTAGATCCTCTGAAAAGAAAATATGTCACTTTCCTGCGATTTATCTTTTTTTCCGTCAAGACCCCATGCTTTAGCCTGGGGATGTAGACGGCGTATCGGTTTGTCGTTGAAAAAAAACTTGACATTTCATCAACGCAATCCCAATTTTACAATCCTTTTTTCTTGATTTTCTTGAAAGTCCCCCTTGGCTAACATACTCGGAAGAATCTCATCCCACAACAACGGCAAAAAATTCCAAGGTAGCCTGTCCTCTTGGGATAACTCACGAATATCCATCTGTTGTATTAAATCTACAATCTTTTTATGAGTTCTCGGAATCAGCGGCTCGAAAAAGGTCCGATGGAGTTCCTCGAACATGAGCTGATATTCTTTGATGCATGAGTACGTCTGAGTAAACTTACTCACCTTAAGTGCGAGTTGGTGGTCGCTTGACTGCAACACCTGGAGCATATTTTCAGCTGCATCCTTTCTTTTTGAGGAAATCGCTTTGTACTGATAGTCCGTAAGCGGTTCAATCAAGTCTGATAGAATCTCTAATTCACTTCGATGAAGCACGACTCCCACTTCTTTTATTAATCTCTCAGTCAAGGGTTCTACTAACCCTTCAAAAATCACGCCATCAATTAAAACGTACCAATAATTGGCATGTGAATAGATTAAACGATAGAGAGTACATAGCATGAACATTCTGTGTTCATCTGATAACGTCTCTTCCTGATCTATCCAGTTAAGCTGTTTGTCAACAAAAAACATCGTTGAACGAATTTCTTTCTCTGCGATATTACAATCGTTGGTGATATCCCATTCCCAACGATTGATATCGTCATGGATGCGTCTATACTGATATTTGAGCGAAGGACGAAGTTTAGATATTGTTTCATAGAGTTCTTTGTATATGAAAGACAAACGATCCAGACTCTGTACGCTAAACAAAATAAACCTCCCCGATGTCCCCAATTACTTCAACAACATCCCCATTTTGGAGGACTTCCGTTGCATTTCCAGTGTTAACAACACATGGAATGAGTAGTTCCCTAGCAACCGTAGCAGCGTGACTTAGTATCCCACCTTCATCTGTAATTAATCCGTTCACTCTTTCGGCGAAAGAAACTACATCAGGAGGGATCATATCACCTACAACAATCAAATCAGAGTCTGTTGCCGGTAGATCTGCTAAATTCTCAAAGTGAATCACTTTACCAACACCACGCCCCTTTGAGGCTGCAGTGCCTTTTAGAATCAACCTTCTTTCCATTAGAATTAACCTTCTTTCCATTGATATATCATAACGTGAGTAATCTCGATCACCCCATGGCTGTCGAGAGCTCTATGATAGATCACACTTTTTGCAAAAAAATCTTTATTAGCTGGTTAAAAATCTTTATTAGCTGGTTAAAAATCTTTATTAGCTGGTTAAAGCACCCCCGATGAGCCCACTGTACATGGGGATCCAGAATTGGCCCCCAATACCCCAATTCCCAACTAAAGGAATTGGGGACATCCCCGCTTAGTGAGGCGGGGGATGTCCCAATGAAATCCCCCTCATCATTTCCGTCTTTGTGTTTCCTTAACCCCCCGATATTTTTCGACGTGTGATGCCCCTGGTAGGATCCGCCATCCATGTGTCAATCGTTCTACGCGCACAATCCCGGCCTTTTCCAACTCCGTCCAGTGTGTTTGTGCGCGCTTGAGAAGTCGCTTTCTCTGAGTGTCGTTTGTGTTTGGAAAGCAGGCATATATCAAATCTTCATCTGATAGCACAGGGGATCGCTTGATTGCGTCGGGGTTTGGTTCGCGTTCTGACTGCTTCACGGCGTGTGGGTCGTAGAGATTCGTTATTTTCTTACCGTGGGGATTGACGAACGGTTTGTCGTTTTTGTCTACAAGGACGTTCTCACTATTTCGGCGTTCCACAGGTCGAGTGGGGTCAATTATTTTCCCTTGGTGGGTTCCGTATTTATCCCAGAGCCAGGCGGCTGTCAAATAGGCGTTGACAATCTCGCCGTAGGGTTCTAAAATGCGCCATCCCTTTTCCCCTGTTTTTGTGTGAATCTGGTGCTCCTCAATAACAATTCTGCCTTCGTCTTGCATCCCTCTTGCGAATCTTATTGCTTCGCTGAGATCTTTACGAAACGCACTTTCAGTCCTTTGGGTGTGGTGATAAAAGAACTTCACCATTTGCGCCAGTGCGCGTGTTTTTTGATTGGGGGCACATTCCAACTAAAAGGAATGTGTGCCCCCAATTCCTTTAGTTGGGAATTGGGTAATTGGGGTCCGAATTTTAACCCTGATGTTCACTATGTTTGTGGCACTTTCGCGTTACAACTAATAAAGATCGCGTTACAACTAATAAAGATCGCGTTACAACTAATAAACATTTTTTTTCAGGGCTCGGTATCTTCCGATGTGTGAATCTGATGGCAGAATGCGCCATCCTTGGATGTGTTTTTCTATCCGAAGGATGCTGTCTGTTTCTAATGCCTCCCATGCCTTCAATGCTCGCTTTTTATAAAGCCTTTTCTGTTTTGTGTCAAAGCCTTTGGGGAAACACGCTCGCGTCAAATCCTCAAAAGACAGTATCGGAAACCGCTCACGTGCCTCATTCTCAACTCTTTCACCGACTTCGATATTTCTGGCGTGGTAGCGATTTTTGATGGGCTTGCCGCGATCATCAAAAATGCGTTTACCGTTTCCATCTGTCAGGTATCCCTCGGTGTCTCGCTGCGCTGCTGGCTTCGTCGGGTCTATGATGCCTTTCGGTGTTGTGCCGTATCGGTCAAAGATCCAACATGCAGACAGATAGGCGTTAAACTTTGCGGAGGATTGTTTCCCAGTCTGGCGCAACATTTCCTTTTCTACCATCATCCCGCCTCTTGCATCGGGTGGTAGTCTGACTTCCAATATGATGGAAGCATCGTCCCCGGAGTTTACATTTGGCACGGTTCTCGGCAGAACGGGTATCCAATCCACCTCTGTGTTGGGGTTGTTAGGATTCTCGCGATATGGGATGCGAAGGTCATAAAGTGCGTGTAAACCTTGTAGTACATAAGGCAGATGATTTGTGCGATTATATTTACCATCAGGATTGAGGAAATGCAGCAAAGTTCCGAGTTTGATATGGATCTCGGCTCGGGTTTCTTTGGGGTCTAAGCCCATGAGTCCCTCAAAAAAGAGACGGATCGGCATTGCGACGGCTCCCCGCTTTGTCGTCTCCGTCCCGTTGACCATCCGGACATTTTCAAGGGGTAGGACAGCAGGCAGGATCGATTGCCTTTCTAACCCTGGCAATTCGATCTGTTGACTTTCAGGAGCGGGTGCGCTGATACCCCTGAGTTGCCCAACTTTTTCTGTTCCATTGACTTGGGAAATAATTACATTCCGAACACTTCCCAAGGGAGGCTTCAGTACTGCGACGGGATGCTTTTTGTCGTATTCCTTCGTGATTCGTTTTGCCGATTGTTCTTGCAGCCATGCTCTGACAAGCGGCACGATAGGATGCGAAAGTTGCGTATCCTGCTCCAAGGCGAGCACCCACGCTTGATGCAACCACTCTAAACGTTCTGCGCTCGGTTCACCTGAGACCCGCAATAAGTGATTTGCCACCGGCTCGAACATCTCAATAGGCAGCGTACCGAACTCATTTGTGAAATCGGAGAGTCTATCGCTCAGGATTTCAGAGAGGATCCTCTCTATAGATTCATTATGGGCGAGTTGACCCGAGGCGATCAACTCAATGACCTTTTGGGAAATGTATTCGGCGAATCTGTGGTGAAAGTTTTCATCGTCTGGGAGAATGTCTTTGGCGAGTTCTTTCTCAGCGGCTACATTCCCCTGGCAAGCCGACTTAAATAAATCAAGGGTCTCTCGTACTGCTGCCTTTTGTTTATCTGTCAGTAGGACGTTCAATATCTCGAAAAACGCTTCCGTGTCGTCTTGTGAGCAGATGGATTTCAAAACTTGTGGGAGAATGTCTTTAGCGAGTTCTTTCTCAGCGGCTGCATTTCCTTGGCGAATCGACTTACATAAATCAAGGGTCTCTTGGAGGGTTATCTTTTCTTCGTCCGTCAGCAGGACGTTTTTTTGAAGGTCCTCGGTTCTCAGAGAAAGAACAACCTTATAGCGATCGGTGTCTTCACCAACGATAAACCGCTTATCCGTTTTAACAGGTTGCGTAAACGTCTGAATCTCTTGCAAGGACGGAATTCCGCACCGAGCGTCTGCCGCCGCGATGCCGTCTGCATCCCAGATACACCGTGTCGTCGCTGCCAGAATGTCGTCTGCCTCAATGGCATTCTTGAGTTGCTTAAAAAGCCGGTATTTCTGTGTGTTCATCTTTTTCCTCCTGTGCCTGGGCTGCAATTTCTGCTTGATACCGCCTGTACCCGGCGATCGCTGCTTCCTTGTCTTCGACTTCTACCCACCAGCCGGAGGTCTCTTTGGCGAGGAAAACCTTGGGCTGCAGGGCGGCATAATTCCCTTTGGTATGTTCGAGTATCCAATATGCCTTTTCTTCCTCATCTTCTTCGTCTTTGTCGGGTTTTTCTTCCTCCTTTGAAAGTTTCCACATGGAGCGGGCGGAGGCTTCCCAAGCGGTGCTTCCGGAGAACCCTGCGGCGCGTCCCTCGGCACCTTTTGGGAGGTGTCCGATGACGAGCATGGCGCATTTGGCGGCATCGCCCCAGCCGCGGAAGGAGGATACAAAGTCGTAGACGGCGGTTCGGTCGTTCTCATTGCCGCCGAAGGCACCTGATAGCGGGTCCATGACGAGAAGCTTGGCGTTGCGTTCTTCGCAGATAGTGCGTATCGCTTCGCCAGCGAACAAAAGGTCCCCTGTGTTTGCGATATGTTTCCCCATGCCGGGTCCCCAAACACTTCCGATGCCTCGCATATCGACAATATGAAGCTGCTGCTTGATAGTTTTAAGGGACTCGGCTATCCAGTTCATGCCGGATGCGAGAGCTTGAATGCGCCGCTTAATTTCTTCAGGTTCGTCTTCATAAGTGGCAAAAACAATGTGTTTGGGTTCGATGCTATCATCGGCTTCCGATGGCAACGGAAACTCTGGATCGAGAAAGGCGTTTTTGAAACCGCAGGCGATTTGACAGACGGCTTGGAGCGTGAGCCACGATTTCCCTGCGCCGCCGTCGCCGGTGAACATTGTAGCGGTGTTGGCAGGTAGCCACTTGGGGATGAGCCACTCTCGATCGATAACTTCTATGTCGTCCCAGTGGATAACTTTTGGATGTGGACGTTCGAGAGAATCAGAAAAGAGATCGAGATCGTTCAAGAGGTTGCCGAGTGTCTGAATTCGCGAATCTTCGGGGGTCTCGGCATCCAAAAGCACTTGGGAAAGTTCCGATAAGGCGTTGTTCCGGGCATATTCCGTTAGCCTCTTCCGCGCTTGATCCCTCCCTTTCTGTGTTTGGAGGTCTAAATCTGAAAAATCTATTTTACCCATGTATTTCTCCTTGAAGTGCTGCGGTCAAGCCAAGATGCCCGACTTTGCAACCTTCGTCTCGGTTTGTAGACTTCACGCTGACCTGACAAGGCTTTTTCAATCGTCATCTCGCCGTAAGTCGCGCCATCGGTGCGATGGCGTTGGTCCCATTTGTCTCGATGGAGTTGGGACTGGCGGAATATGGCATCGATCACAGTGTTTTCTTGTGTCCAGAACGCAATGACTGAGCAGAGAGCGATGTCGGCTTCGGACTGGGAACCGTAGCCGGTGATATTGCCTCGCATGAGCGCGTCAAACTTATGGCACTGCTTAGATTGCTGGATATGCTGAATTACTTCATCTGCGCTCTTTAGATTACTTTGGGGTACTGGTTTCCGCTCCACCTGCGGCTTGGTCTTAGGCGGCTTGAGATATTCCTCGACAAGCCAATCGACTTCCGCTTGTCCGTGGTGGATATCACCTTTACCGGCTCCTGTCACGGTAAAATAGCGGGCTTTGTGGTAAGCTTCAATTTTGCCGTCAGAGATGTTGACGTTTGTGCCTGTGTTTATCCAGTCTGGCAATTTTGCTCGCGTCCAGAACTTGATACCGCCTCCGCTCGGGGAGACCTCGCCATAGGAAACGTGCTTTAGACGCTCGACAATCGGTACAGCCCATGGTTTAAGTTTTCTGTGTTCGTCAAGGCAATCGTCGAGGTCAATCCCACATAAAGGATCGTCTTCGGTGAAGACAAACCCGATGCCATCAAAGCGATGTTGGTGGGCAACAACGGTTCGGTAATCTGTCCATGTGGTAGGGTTGTTCGATTGGGCTTTTCGCCCGTTCACTTGGTAAGGGACCTTGGTGGGTTTCCCATCGCGAAGTTCTTTTTTCCAGACGACCCACTGCCGTAAAGATTTCAGTTCCGCCGGTACTGTGGGATATGGATCCCCTTCGATGTAAGGCTTCATCGGTGGCGTTTCTACAACGATGGGTGTTGTCTTTGGTGTATCCTGTTTCAGAAATTTCGGTTTATGTTCTTCCCAAAAGTCGGCATCCATACGTGTCCTCCTTTTCCATGATTTTTCTGTCGGTCTGACCCTTGACGGTGCAAAGGTTTGCGCTATGTCTGTCGTGCTTTCTGTCGTTTCTTTTCTCGGTCAATGAGTCGATCGAGTTCTCGGTCGACACATTCGCGGACGATGTCAGAAACAGAGGCGTCGAATTGCTTTGCGGCCTTCTTGATTTTTTCATACATGGTTGGCGTGAAGCTGATAGAATGCATTGCGGAAAACTTTTCGCGCATGAGAGCCCCTCCTGTTTGAATTGTTAGGTATATTTCTATGGTATCAGATTTTGGGTTTTCTATCAACAAAAAAAGCAATAATTTTCTTATTGAAAACCGTGTCTGTTCTGTGTTATAATAGAGAATGATAATAACATTTATCATTCACTATCACACTTTTATCAGAAAAGTGCGGTTCTTGTTCGTTCCTCTGTCTGCGAACAAGAACGTTAACCCTGTTGCCACTTGTTGCAACAGGCGCACTTTTCTGCGGAGGAGACACAATGAACGCAATCGCTGTCCGAGAAAACACCGACATCACCGAACACGTCTCAAAAGCCACACAAGACTTGATGCGCGCATCGCTATCAGATAACACGCTCCGGGCGTATCACGGATGCCTGAAACGCTTGACGGACTTTCTCAACGGGCAAACGCTCACCGATGCGAAACTCTCGGCATACATCACAGACTTACACGACGCGGGTAAATCGCCTGCCACAATTTCACAAGTCGTCGCCGCTGTAAAATGGCGCGCCAAGTTCGCAAACACAGAGACCGTTCCCCTGATTCTGACGCTCACCGACACGACATTGGCGGGTATCCGTCGCGAAGGTTCAGGGCGCGGACGCGGTCAAGTCGATGGGCTGATTTGGCAAGAGGTCGAACGCGTCTGTATCCATGCGGAAATGGAAAACACGGTGACAGGCTTTCGGGACTCGGCTTTGATACGGCTGATGTCGGATTGTCTGCTTCGCGTTTCTGAAGCCGTCTCTGTCAACTGTGGCGATGTCAAGGGGGCTACGTTGACGCTCAAGCAGTCTAAAACCGATCAAGAGGGTATCGGCACAGCACTTTATATCTGCGAGGCAACGAGACGCATTCTGAAGCGTTATCGGGAAATGGGCGATATTTCACGCGGTTCCGTCTTCCGTCATATCCGTCGCGGCGGACACGTCCAGTCGCAACGGCTCACAGATGTCTCGGCACGCCGTATCATCAAACAGCGGGCAAAAGACGCGGGCGTTGAGGGGTTCATCTCTGGGCATTCGCTACGGGTCGGTTCTGCGGTGTCTCTCGCAAAAGCGGGGGCTTCGGTGGTGGATATGCAAGTCGCGGGCAGGTGGAAGTCGTCACAGATGCCGGCACATTACGCACGCGCAGAACTGGCGGAACGGGGTGCGATTGCACGCTACAAAGACGGCAAGCGATAGTGTTTGGCGGCAGAGAGTCCACGCCCTTTACCGAATCGATGATGAACCGACACCTCTATTTTCAGGTAAGCCGCGAACGTGTGGTGTTTTGGGATTTTTCTATGACGTTACGCCCCATAATAATTTTTTATTGACTTAAAAACCGATTTTTTTTATACTTTTATACTTTAGAAAGGAAAAATCACCCTGCCCCGTATCCACGCGGCATCGTTTTTTACGGTTAGCATCATCTCTCAAACATGTGCTATCCGAGAACACCCCGGAGGTATGATTATGTTACAGAGTATTCTCTCAAGTAGAGCCATTCTCGGTGGTCTTGTTTTTTTTATAATGATCGTAGGGGGTAGCTGGATATATACGTGGTATGTCGAGCGCGACATCAAGAGAGAAGCATCAAGAACGATACAGTCAAACCTACAGGGAGCCCCCCATCCAGAGGAGCGTTCATCAACGGAAAATACGCAAAAGACAGAAACGCTGGACACCCCACAAACCGAGGGGGCTAACACGGGTTCTGTCGAAAAACAGGAGACAGAGATCAAAGCAGCGGGACTGGAACCCACAGGCACACCGCATAGCGAGTCTCTTGAGAACGCTTTGGAGGAAGCAAAGATTGCCGAACTCATAGAGCAAATCAGTACCGAGGAAGAGAATGCTGAGGTGGCACTCTCCACAGAAGAATCAAGAATACAAGTTCTCGAGCAGGAGCAGGACGCGCTCTTTGCGCAAATCAAGGAGTTGCTGGCAACAGGAGGTGGACCTATGAACTCTTCCGCCCACCGTGAAAAAATGCGTCAGGTGATCCAACTCCAACAAGAAATGCTGGTGATTCAGGAAAAGATAGACGGATCCCCGAACCTTGATGCGAACTTTAATCTGACGCTTGCCCTGAAGGTGAATAACAGTTTAAACCAAAACGGGGAAATGCCCGTTTCCGAATATAAAAAAATTGCGGATTACGTCGAATCAGAAGGTTCTCTTGAAACAGCCAGTCAGATGCGTGTCGTCATCCAACGGGCTATTAATAGCGGCAACGATATTATAAAACCCGAGCATATAAAGGTACCGAAATAAAGTTTCAACTATCCAGGGAGTTTTATGAAAACCCTAAACTGGCTCCTATACATAGCTATCATTGGTGTTACTGGAATCCTTATCGGTTTCACTCACTACACAACGGATACCCCCCCAAAGAATTGGGATGCCTCCCAAAGTGCCCCACAAGCAACATCGGGCACGGTTGAGTCCTCCCGATGCAGTTGCTGTGCCAAACGTAAAGCACGTCAACAAGAGAGGATCAAACGCGCACGTGCGCGTCAACACGCCAGCGAGCTCGATACTAAAACATCCTCACCCTAACCCTGTTAGGAGAAACCTTACATAGAGATTTTATTCTCACAACCTAAGAGTCCAATACTCACGTTTTTACTTCAACCCTTTTTTAGGAGATTATAATGAACAGAAAAACAGTTTACTCTGTCATCGTTATTCTTGTTCTCTGCACTGTATTTACGTTAGCAAATACATCGGAGACGGATGCAATCAGTGCCACTTCCGCGCTATAGTAGTGTCTCGAAAATATCCCGCGAAGAATGAACAAATCACAATCGTCATGATCGTCGGTTTTCTTTTGTGGACTGCACTCGCCCGTGGGGGGAAACGCTACGATTTCTTCCTCGGATTACACCTAGCCTATGGTACCGCATGGCTACTCTGGTTCTTCCCCAGAACCCTCTTACAACGGGTCAAAAAATATCATCTCAAGGTGGAACGTCTTACCGCCATCGGCTCACTTATCGTACTCATATCTATTTCTTTTTTTACACCGCTCGGAGGACATCTCACCCGCACGAGTTATGCTGCAGCACAAATGCGGGAACCCACACCGGGACAAGGAACCCCCCTTGAACAGACATTCAGGTGGATGAAAACAACACTCCCAGAAAACGCAGTGGTGGCTGGAAATTGGCGTTTCGGCAGTCGTCTCAACGTCCTTGCCCGTGTCAAAACCGTTACAGACCCAGATCATTTTCTCCCGCACTGGATACATCTTTATTACCGACACGTCTTCTGTGCTCAAGACGCGCACGAAGCACTTGAATTCCTCAAAAACCACAAGGCTACACACCTGATGCTGACCCACAGTTCGGTTTTTTCTCGTGCCTTTGACTTTTCATCCATCGGTAGCAAGAAGACTGATAGACAGTTCAGGTACATCCCCCTTCTCCAACTCTCGGATAAACGTCTCTCACGAATAAAACAGACTCCCTTTCTATACATAGAGCCTATTGACATCACATCTCCCCCGAATCACCTCACCGCACGGCTAAAAAATGGGGAGGTCGCCAGACTGCCTTATGTTATGTTCAAAGACACACAACGCTAGGTTTACAAAACATCAGGGGACGATGCCGAACACGGAGGGGTTATCCTCTATTACAATGAAAAAGGGCACTTTGAGAACGCCGACTATATCCCCCGTCTCGGATGGAACAGTTTAGCCTTTCGCCTCTACCTTCGCGGAGAATGGAAAGATACTTTCATCCCCGTTTATCCAGCAGATGCCGAAGAGACATCCCCCGTAAAGGTGTGGGAAATACACTATCCTCCCGATATCCAAACCAATCCGAAATACCTCAAAACAGGTTTCCCTGAAATAGACGGACAGTTAGAGGTTAACGAATAAACATGCTCGCAGACACCATCACAATTGTACGCATCGTCTATACCTTTATCGTCATCGTCCTCTTTGGAAATCACATTATACTTGACATCGCCCTGATTTTCAGCATCGCTGTCATCTTTATACTCGATGCAGTCGATGGCATTGTGGCACGTCGACGCAACGAAATAACTGAGACAGGGGCATTCCTCGACACGATTGCCGATAGAATCATAGAAAACACGTTTTGGATATACTTCACCACCACAGGACAACTCCCCCTCTGGATGCCGATCACTGTGATGGCACGCGGTACACTCACGGATACCTTGCAACGTGCCCATGGATACCCCGAAAACGGCTGGGCATATACCCTGACCCGTTCACGCATCAGTCGCGGGCTTTACGGTGCTGTCAAAATGCTGACCTTCATGAGCCTCGCGAGTGCGACCGTTTTCCAAGGTATCCCTGTCTTGGAACAAGGAAGTCTGATCCTCGCAACGTTTGCCGTTGTGTTCTGTCTGCTACGCGGACTCCCCTTCTTTTTCATCAGGAAACCCTCATGTCCACGAAGCCCCTAAAAACGATTGTATTCATCAGTCTCGGTATGCTGGTTGCCCTGATCTTCGGGGTCTTCGGGGCGCGACGCGTGCAGACAGCAGCCTTGACGCAACCGCAATACGAAACACTCACCGACACGACGCACCCTGTCTCGCCTCGAGTGTTCCGTAAATCGTTATCGACACCCCAAGACTCGCTCTCGGACTTTCAGAAAAGCGACTTCTACCGGACGATCGTCGACAACAACCTGTTCCGTCCGCTCGGTTGGCGACCGGCACGACCCAGAGAACCCTATCGCTTACTCGGTACGCTCCTGCCCTCTGATGGAGAAACACCGCCGCAGGCGATCCTCCAAAGCGCGACAGCGAGAACGACCTATACCGTCAGAATCGGCGATACCCTTGACAAAGCCACCACTGTCACCGACATCCAGCCGAAACAGGTAACACTGAAAACCAACGGGAAACACCGCACCCTTCGCCTGAGCACATCCCCCCTACTGAAATGAAAGGAACACCGAAACCGTTGTTAACGCTCGACGAAACCGACCACATCCGACGCGCACAACAGGGCGATTCCGAAGCGTTCAGTCCCCTGGTTGTCAAATACCACGACCGCCTGTTGCGTCATATCACGCGACGCGTCAAAGACCCCAACCTCGCCAAAGACTTGACGCAGGAAACGTGGCTTCGTGCGTATCGTGCGATACAGTCCTACCGGTGTGAGTCGTCGTTTTATTCCTGGCTCTATCGTATCGCTGAAAATGTGATCATTGACCACTTCCGCAAGCAGAAGCCCGACACGGTGCCGCTGCATCTCTGTGACGAGAACCATATCACCGAGACACACACCTGTCCGAGTCAAGCGATTCTCCGTCAAGAGCTTCGAGAGACCCTGAAAACCGCCCTCAATTGCCTCACAACGCTCCGGCGCGAGGTGTTTGTGTTATACTACCATCAGGAACTGCCTATCAAAGCGATAGCCGCGCGTCTGAACCGTTCTGAAGGCACGATCAAATCACACCTGCGAAATGCCCGTCTCCAGATTCAGGAGGTCTTGACCCCTTATCTCACGGAGATGGACAGTCCTCAATCGGTATGACCCCGCTTGCCTCGTGGAAGGTTCATTTTTTCTCAGCCCCTCGATATTCATTTGGGTCCACCGCCACCACGCCCAACCAAACCACCCTCTAAGACAGTTCGGAAGAAGACGTTTAGAGACAACCCACCCCGTCCCCCGTCATGTGCAGGAGACTGTCGGAAGTGCTTGTGCCTCGTATCAAGTCGGGGTGCCAGCCTTCCGTTACACTTACAGGCGCGGTTTCTGCTCGTGTCAAGTGCCATTTTAAACCATCATGTTACGCACACTTTTGAAGATACCCGCACCTGCCACCTATAGACACACACAGGGACATTCACGGGACAACAGGATATAGGACTTTAGAGGTTCTTGGAAAAACAGGTTACGCTTCGCTTCGTCGGAGACCTTCAGAGGACAAAAGGATAGAAAACAGGGAAGCGATTGGAAAAACAGGGTTAAGCAGGGAAAGAAAAGATGTCGGGACGCAAACACGGCTGAAGCGAATGGCGATGTGACGGCGGTGATGGAAGCAACAGGGCTGAAAAAAAGTGCTGCAACCAAGCGAAAAGCAAACAGAGTAAAGCCGAACGGGACGCAGCAGTTTTTCGCAGGTATGACGCTGGCGAGACCCAACAGACAATTGCAGATGCTCTCGGTACAGGAATAGAGATAGAGTTGATTCCTTCAAGAGCGAAAACAAGCCTATGACCCCGCCTGCACCTGCAGAGGGCTACAAGGCAATCTGTAACATTCTTGAAAGGGTACCACAGAAGTGTCAGAGTGTGCAAAGCGATTTTGAAAAAAATATGCCCGATGCCAAGGATGGCGATCGGGCACGTAAAAGTATTTCAAAGGAGTTGTGAATAATGCTATGTTTCTATTCTCTGTAAGCGTTATTAGCCTCCGGTTATGCTACACCCTGAATGATTTAATAGCATAACGAGGATGGCGATAAATAAAGGGATCGCAAGGAACCCCCAATTCGTCATTCTATCCATCCATTTTTCCATTTTTTTACGTATCAGGCTTCCCAGATGCTTTCGCACACAGGCGTTCACTTCCCCTGCGAACGCGACTCGGCTTTCGCCGCTTCATAGCCTTTTTGATAGGCTTCTTTTCTCACTTTTTCAATCTCTTTTGCGACCTCTTTCGCGATCCTCTGTTTCCGTTTATCGCGATATTCCTGCAAACGCGTCAACATAACATCTACTCCTTCCTTGAAAATCGTCAACAATGTTGAAAACGAAAGTACGTGAGGGACACGTTCCCAAACAAGAGCGAGGGCAGCGTCCCACTTTTCCTGCTCAAAAAAAATGTGATATACAAAGATTGCAACGAACGTCAAAAAACCTACGACTGTAAAAAAAGTCATCGCATTTTCGGTGCTTCGGGCAGTAAATAACGTAGACCTCTCATTGTCATTAGTTTCCATAGGTGTGCCTCAACCCTCACTTAAAAGATACTACTTTTTGCCTAAACATGTCAAACAAAAAATCACAAAAAACGCGGATCACCGCTTCAAACGAAAATACCCACGCCAATTCCCCTTTTTCTTCACCCGTTCTGGCTTCCCCTGTGGCAACATCAACATCTTAGTCTTTTCCTGTTCCATCGCGAGCATATCAAGGAGTTTCTCCTCGCGAGTTTCCAGTTTCGTCTCGCGTTCGAGGAGTTTCGCTTCACGCTTTCCAGCAGATTCCAGTTCCAGTTTCAGGCGTTCCACTTCATGAACGAGAAAAACTACGTCCCCCGTGTTATCATCAGCGTTTCCGGTGCTTTCCAGTTCCTTCCGATATTTTCCAATACCGTTTCCAGAGGTCTCCAATCCATTCCGAGATTCTCCAGTATGGTTTCCAGAGGTCTCCAAATCTCCCCGGTGGTTTCCATTTTCGTTTCCATTCGTGGTTGGCATCTGCCGTAATCCATAAACCCGGTCCAATTCCGCAGGATCGATCACCTTATGCCCGCGAGCATTGATTTCAAAAGAGAGTTTCCCTGTTTCCATATCGCTATAGATTGTTGACTTTCCAACAGACACTAACTTTTCAGCCGCTGTAACCGTTAATTTTGACATTCCAGTGTCCTCCAGTATTTTCCAAATGTTTCCAAATCCTTCCATTCCAATCGGAATCCACTGGAATTAACGCAAAAAGCACCACCGCGGTACAAAAAACACCCGCCTCTGTCTCGGTTTCGCGAAAAAATCCCTCCCCGCGCCGTCCCGCGCCGCACTTTTCAGTCTGGACATAACATGTGAAGTCAATGATTATCTGGGGTCAGGGAAAATGATGAGAAAGAGGACAACTCAGAAAGCGGTCAGAAAGCGGTCAAAAACGGACAGAATTACACACCAAACGGACAGAATTCACGAGGAAACGGACAAAACATCCGCCTCGAGCGCATCAAGAATCTCGGTGACAACTTCGTTTTTCGTCTTTTTGACTGCGGAAACCTCGTTTTTGGTGACGGGGTGCGCGGTTTTCCGTCAATCGGATGCCCGTTTTCCTGAATTTCCGGGACATCTCGCAAGATAATCTTCAGTTCCACGAACTCCGCATCGTCTGCGTCATGAAAATCATTTTCTTCTTCGGTTTCCGTCAGCGACGCGCGTTCCGCGAGGGACCGCGTGGCATCTTCGCGGGCTTGGTGCGTATTCCCATCGTAGCCTCGATACACAAACGACCACCGTTTCAAGAGAGTATCGATCGTCGTCGCCAGCGACTTGAGCGTCTGAAGTGCCTTCAGTTTTGTAGGCAGCTCCGCATCAAGATTCTGGTGAACGAAATCCCGATACGCAGCGAGCAGATCGGCATAGTCATCCAGCAGTCCGTTGATTGTTTCTTTGTTGTTTTCCGCTGTCCATTCCATCACGAGACCCTCCGCGACGCGCAAAAAAAAGAAATCTGTTACATTAGACATTATAACGATTTACTTGTAAGTTTAGTGGGTCTATGATAAAATCAGAAGAAATCCTATTTTGGAGACCCACTGATGACCCGTAAAGATAAACCGAAACGATTCCTGTCGTTGACAGGCTATACACTTGAAGAGTTTTCGGCACTTCGGTTTCCGTCCTTCTCCAAGCGATTTCTGGCGTTCGTCGAAACACAGACGCTTGATGGCAAACACCGAAAGAAACGTCGGTATACGCTCTATAAGAACAGTTGCTTACCGACTCACGAGGATCAATTACTTTTTATTTTGATATACCTCCGAAAAGCCATGACCCAAGATGTGCTCGGTGAACTTTTTGGTATGTCTCAACCTGTTGCTAACAAATGGATTCATAGGCTCTTGCCTGTGTTGAACTCTGCTCTCGGAGACCTTGAAGCGTTGCCATCACGGCAAGGCGTCGCTTCACGTGTTGATGCCCCCCCGCAGCCTTCAACGGCGCGTCAAGCGTCAAGTCTCTTTTTTTCATGATGCGACGGCGCGTCCGATTCAGCGTCCAAAAGACCGAGAAGCACAGCAGGTCTATTATAGTGGGAAAAAGAAGCAACACACCGTGAAAAATAACTTGCTGATCACTGCCGATAGCAAAGTGCTTTTATTGACGCCCTCCTATGAAGGCAGGATACATGACAAGCACATTGCTGATAGGACGGTCTATTCCCTACCCGAAGGGAGTTGTTTGTATCAAGATGCAGGCTTTCAAGGTTTTTCGGTTGCCGGTGTGAAGAGGATTCAACCTATGAAGAAACCGAAAGGTCGAGATCTGACGGATCAAGAGAAAGCGGAGAATCGCGAGATTTCAGCCATACGCATTCGCATCGAACATGCTATTAGCGGTATCAAAAGATACCGGATCGTCAAAGATAAGTTGCGCACCTCCAAAAAAGGGTTTGCCGATTTAGTTATGGAAACTTGTTGTGGGTTACACAACTTTAGATTAAACTTCAGACCTTGGGTCTATCCTGAACTTCAATATTAAACTGTTATAATGTCTATTATCATCTTTTATCCTATTCCGATTTTGACGATCTCCGCGGTTGGTTCGTCCTCGCTCGGATCCAAGCGGTTGTATCCCCGCCGTGCGAGAGTATTTCCGAAGGGATGTCATTGAGTGAGTTATACGTTGCTAACCGCCATCCGCTATCCCAATATCCTCACCTTCTCATCTTCGTATGCCGCAACCACCGGCGCAAGCAACGCCTGACAGAACTCTGCGGCAAGGATCGCATGGATCTCCGCAGCGACCATACCGCCTTTCTGATACGCTGTCAAAGCCGTGTCGTGCGCTTCAAGACGTTGACGAACAATATAAGACTGGATTCTTTCCGCAGCGGCTTCAACAAGTTCAGGTTCAGTGTGGACGGCTTGTCGAAGGAGGTTGTTCCGCTTGGCGTTGAATTCCGTCGTCAGATCCTCGAGTTCCTTTTCTTTGGCTTTTTCGGCGCGTAGCTGCCGTTGCTTTTGGAGTTCGGCATCCTGATAGTTCTCACGGATGGCTTCCACGATATACCCCGCACGGTTCTTCACACTCGCCGCATCCACGGACATCTCCAGTTTCTCAGCGATGTAGGACAGAAAATCGGGATACGTGCCGGGGGGTGGCACCTTTTCGGGATTCACGAAATCCCACTCAGTCTCAGCAATCTTCAGCGCCACTTTCCGATCAATTTCTGCTTGGACGAGTTCCATAGCGACACGCGGCAAGTTCTCTATATCCGGGAACAGCGACTCTTGAACTGGAAGCTGCTT